>NZ_JALKFU020000025.1 GCF_023242965.2 Frankia sp. AgKG'84/4 | reverse complement strand
GCGGGCACCCTGGGCGCCCCGGCCTACCTCGGCGCCGGGCGGCTGCCGAGTGCCGAGCTGACCGCGCTCGCCGACACGCTCGACGCGACGCACGTGCGCCTCGTCGAGTCTCGCGAGCGTGAACGGGCGCTGGAGGCGAGCCGGCGTGAACTGGTCGCCTGGATCAGCCACGACCTGCGCACCCCGCTCGCCGGCATCCGGGCGACCGCCGAGGCGCTCACCGACGGCCTGGTCACCGACCCGGCGACGAGGGAGCGCTACCACCGGCAGATGCTCGCCGACGCCGAGCGGCTCACCGGCATGGTCGACGACCTCTTCGAGCTCGCCCGGCTCCAGTCCGGCGCGCTCGAACTGGCGCTGGAGCGGGTCAGCCTCGCCGACGTCATGTCCGACGCCGTCGCCACCGTCAGTCCGATCGCCCGGGCGCGCAGGGTCGTTGTCACCGGCAGCGCCGACGCTGGCGTCCAGGTCGAGGCCGACGCCACCCAGGTCGGCCGAGCGCTGACGAACCTGCTGATCAACGCGATCCGGCACACCCCCGACGACGGGACGGTCGAGGTCCAGGTCGCGTGGGCGGACGCGGCGGCGGGCGGCGCCGCGACGGCCGGGCCGCACGACGGCCAGGCGATCGTCGCGGTCGCCGACCGCTGCGGCGGCATTCCCGCCGCGGACCTGCCCCGGCTGTTCGACCTCGGTTTCCGCGGCGAGGCCGCGCGCACCCCCGGCGAGGACGGCGACCATCCCCACCAGCCGCGGGTGCGCTCCGGTATCGGCCTGGCCATCGTCCGCGGCATCGTGGAGGCCCACGGCGGCGAGGTCACCGTGCGCAACGAGGACGGCGGCTGCCGCTTCGTCGTCGCCCTGCCCGCGGCCTGACCCCGCGGCCTGACCCCGCCGCCACGTGCCCCCGCCCGCGGGACGCGCCGGCTTCCGTGACTTGTAAGGTCCAGCCGGCCGCCGCGCCACTAGCGTCCATGGGTATGCGGGTTCTCGTCACCGGCGGCGCCGGGTTCATCGGATCGCACATCGTCGACGCCCTGCTTGACGCGGGTCACGGCGTGCGGGTGCTCGACGCCCTGCTGCCGGCGGTGCACCGGGTGAAGCCCGCGGTCCCCGACGCGGCCGAGTTCGTCGTCGGCGACGTCACCGACCGGACCGTCGTGGACGCGGCCCTCGAGGGCGTGGACGTCGTCTGCCATCAGGCCGCCATGGTCGGCCTCGGCGTCGACCTCGACGACATGCCCGCCTACACGACCCACAACGACGTCGCCACCGCGGTCCTGCTCGCCGCGATGGCCCGCCGTGGCCTCGGCCGGCTCGTCCTGGCCAGCTCGATGGTCGTCTACGGCGAAGGGGGCTACCGCTGCGCGGACGACGGCCCGGTGCGCCCCGGCCCGCGCCGACCGGCGGAGCTCGCCGCCGGCCAGTTCGAGCCGCCCTGCCCGCACTGCGGCGCGCCGCTGCTCTCGACCCCCGTCACCGAGGACGCGCCGATCGACCCGCGCAACGTCTACGCGGCCACCAAGGTCGCCCAGGAGCACCTCGGCGCCGCGTGGGCCACGGCCACCGGCGGCAGCGTCCTCGCGCTGCGCTACCACAACGTCTACGGCCCGCGGATGCCCCGCGACACCTTCTACGCCGGCGTCGCGTCGATCTTCCGCAGCGCCCTGGAACGGGGCGAGGCACCCCGGGTCTTCGAGGACGGCGGCCAGCGCCGCGACTTCGTCCACGTCCACGACGTGGCCCGCGCCAACCTCGCGGCCCTGACGCACGACGCCGCTCCCGGCCGGCTCGTCGCCGTCAACGTCGGCTCCGGCGAGGCGCACACCGTCGGTGACATGGCTTCGGCGCTCGCGGGCGCCTTCGGCGGGCCGGTGCCCGTCGTCACCGGTGAGTTCCGCGCCGGCGACGTCCGCCACATCGTCGCCTCCTCCGAGCGGGCCCGCGACCTGCTCGGCTACCAGGCGAGCGTGCCTTTCCCCGCGGGCATGACTGCATTCTCGCGCGCCCCACTTCGCGGCTGACGTCGCTGCCGCCCGCCGGTGGGCGCGGTGGACAGGCCAGACCGCATGACGTAGGCCGGCACGGAAATGCCAGTTCCGGCCGGACCGTACGCTATTCCGGTCGTGCGCATCAACGTCGGACCGTCCCGAACACACCGGATGTCGGCTGGGTGCGGGAATCGTTTTCGCCGGCTCGGCCGGCTGCCATCGGTGATACAAACGGTGGAGCCGAAGGGGGTCGGGAACGTGTCGGCGTCACGACGTCAGCTGCTCTCCGGTGCGATGCTCACGGCCCTCACCGGCTGCGGGGCCCGCGGCCCTGGTGGTTCCCGGCGCGGTGGGCCGCCGGCCCCGGCCGCCACCGGCCGGGGCCGGCCTGGGAGCGGGCCGGTCGACGGCCCCCCGGCGACGGTTTTTGCTGGGCGCTCAGCGGTTTCCGGCCTGCCGAGCCGGGCCGCGATCGTGGCCCGTTACGGCGGGCTGGCTCCCCATGGCTGGGGTCTGCACCTGCCCGGAACGGTGAGCACGCTGCCGTCGGCCGACAAGGTTCTCGCGCTCACCTTCGATGCCTGCGGCGGCCCGGGAGGAAACGGCTACGACCACGGTCTCGTCACCACCCTGCGGCGGTATGGCGTGCCGGCGACTCTTTTTCTGAACGCCCGGTGGATCGATGCCAACCGGCCGGTGTTCGCCGCCCTCGCCGCCGATCCGCTGTTCGAGATCGGCAATCACGGAACCCGGCATCGCCCGCTGTCGACGACGGGCCGGTCGGCCTACGGAATCCCGGGAACCCGGGACTGCGGTGAGGTTTTCGACGAGGTCGCCGGAAACCACGCGAGGCTCACCGCTCTGCTCGGCACGCCACCGCGCTTCTTCCGTCCCGGTACCGCCTTCTGTGACGATGTCGCGGTCCGCATCGTGGGCGAACTCGACGAAACGGTCGTCGCGTTCGCCGTCAACGGCGACGGGGGAGCGACGTTCACCCCGGCCCAGGTCACGTCCGCCCTGCTCACGGCGCCCGCCGGCGCGATCGTGATCGGGCACCTGAACCACCCCGGCCGGGGCACCGCCCGCGGCGTGGCCGCCGCCCTGCCCCGACTGTTGGGCGCCGGCTTCCGGTTCGTCCATCTGCCCGCTCCCACGGCCGGGTCACGCCTGCGCTGACGGCGGGCGGGTAGGAGCGCCTGGTCGGCGGACAGCGCGCGGGCGGTCGCCGTCCTGCGCCCGCGTGGGTCAGCAGTTGCGCAGGGTCGGGGACTGGTTGAGCAGCTGTCCGCGGGGCGAGACGAAGGCCCGGTGGCGCTCACCGCCGACGGCTTCGGGGGCGAAGGCGGCCACCCGGTGGCAGTTCTGAAAAGCGAGCTTCACGTCGAAGTGTCGTTCCAGGCCGCCGCGGATCGCGTCGCTGGCCAGCGCCCGCAGCAGCTCACCGCGGTCCGCCTCGCTCGGCGGCGGTACCTCGTGGTCGGCGAACTCGCCGCCGCCCGCGCGCAGGTCGGCGGCGACCTGGCTGACGACGGACCGCCCCGGCTGCCGCGAGCCGCCTTTTCGGGCCGCTTTTGTGTGGGCAAATCGGACACAGGACGCTACAGAAGCGGCCCGAAACCGAAGCCCCGCGCCGCGCCCATTCCCGCGCAACGGGATGTGATGCGGCGCCGAGCCGGCGCCCCCCCGACGCATCGGCCGGCCTTGATCTGACGGGCACGGCAACCGGTGCGCGGTTCACCGGCGTGCTGACATGTCCGGTATGCAATTCCCCCTGCTCCCCGCCGGAACGCCGTCCAGAAGGATGCGGCCCGCATGGGTGAGCCGAATCGATCATTGTTCTGAGGGTTTGGTGACGGCGCCGTGGGCGACCATGCGTTCATGACCGATTTCACGAAGGGCGACCGCGTCCGCTGGTCTAGTCACGGCAGCACCGCGACGGGTGAGGTCGTCCGCCGGATCACGGCCAGCACCGAGGCCGCCGGCCGAACCGTCCGGGCCAGTTCGGAGGAGCCGCAGTACCTCGTGCGCAGTGACAACGGCGGCGAGGCTGTTCACCGGCCCGAGGCGCTGACGAAGATCTGATCAGGCGCCGGGTGGGTTTCGGCGGTGGTGACGGGGAACAGCCTCGGACGAAGCCGTTCCCGATCCGGGTGAGGACCTTGATTCTCACCGTCGACGTAGGGAGACGAGAAGTGCGTACATCGCGGCCGTCGGAAGCGTGCGGCCAGTCGAGCCGCGGCCGGGTGGCGTTCCTCCTCGCGGCGGCGGTAGGAGTGGGGTTCGCCGGTGGCCGGTGGATCCGGGCGCGCGGGGGGACCACGACCTCGCTGGGGGAGCGGACCGAGCGGACGGATGGTCCGGCGACGATGGCCGGCGCGAACTCCAGTGATCCGGTTTCCCCGCTGCGGTTCGGGGATCAGCCCGGTCTGCTCGCGACGGAGGACGCTGCGAACCCGCCATTCGAGAGGCTTTCCACGAACGACAGGTTCGCCAACGAGATCAACGAGTGATCCTCGTCCGTCAGCCGGATTCCTTCCGATCGGCGGCCTGACGGCGGCCGTCGGCAGGACCCGGGGCGGCTGAATCGGTGTCTTTTCGGGGGCGTGGCACGGTTGCCGCGAAGAACTCCAGCGCGGCGCACGTCTTTGTCTGCTGCGGCCCGTCGATGTCGATGCCGTGGCGTTTCAGCAGGGTCGCCGTCCGAGCGGCCGTCCGCATGGCCTCGCCGGGCGCGCAGCGGGTGGACAGTTCAAGGATCTCCGAACTGTCCGGGAAGACCCAGCGTTCCGCGAGGAGCCGGCCGGTGAAGCCGGTGGGCCGCAGCGCCTGACGGTAGGCCTGGACGGGCGGACGGCGGGGCCGGTTTTGCCGGCCCCGCCGTTGAAGTGGGCGCCGTGCGGTCAGAGCGTCCGGCGGCTGTAGTTGAAAACTTGCCCGGTCGGCCCATTGGAAGGGAGCTCGGCAAGACTTACAATCCAGCCCGCTACTGTCGCAGGTGATTTAAGCCAGTCGATACCGAAGCCTTCGTTGAGAGCCCGCAGTATCTCGGGTCGAACCTCTCCGGTTCCTGCGCCGAGCGTCATGGGAGTGGCTACGGGACCGGGTCTCACCTCGTTCGCGACAATCCCGTCCCCGGCGAGGGCGGTGGAGCATGCGCGCATGAGCGTCGTCAGTGCCGCCTTGCTCGCTGCGTACGGCCAGCGATTTGCCTCGTAGCCGTTCGCGATGCTCGCGCCGACGAACACCAGTGCGCCGCCGCCCGCGGTGCGCAGAGCCGGGGTGCACGCCTGAACCAGGTGCAGCGCCGTGCCGACGTTGGTCTCGAAGGCCTCGGCCGCGACCGGCCAGCCCACATCCAGCAGGTCGCGGGCGGGTGGTGACGCTCCCGCGTTCATTACGACAGCGTTCAGTCCGTCACAGATCTGAGGGACCGACGCGAGCGCCTCAGCGGTCTGCCGAGCGCTGCGCAGGTCGACCGGAATGTCGACGTAGTCCTTCCGGTCGGTCAGGCGGGCGTTGCCGCGGCGAGACAATCCGACCACGGCATATCCGCGGTCAAGGAATGCTTCGGCCACCGCCGCGCCGATACCGGAGGACGTACCCGAGACCGCTGCGACCCGCTGCCGGCCAGGCCGGACGTGGCCGATGCCGTGGCCACTCATGCGCCGTGGAAGACGTTGGAGTCGATCGCGCCGAGGGTGCGCATCGACTCCGCTCCAATGACTTCGGGCTCAAGGCGCTCGCCGTGCAACCGCTCAATCTCGATGACCATGGCAACGAACTGAAGGCTTGTGATCAGGCCGGACTGGATCAGGTCGGTGTCATCACCGACCGTCAGGGGTTCGTGGTGCAGGTCGCTGATCCACATGCGTAGCGCATTGCTCTTGCTTCCCATCGGTACCTCATTTCAGACGGGCGGGACAAATTCCACGCAGAAATCGGCTGGACGGGCGAACGACTGACTTTCGAGTCGACCGGAGTCGCGCTTCAGGTCGACGCGTCGGCAACGCTGGGAGAGGCGGTCGAGCAGCAGGTCGAACTCGCTCTTCGCCAGCGCCGCGCCGGGGCAGCCGTGGCTGCCGACGGAGAAGGGGATCGAGCCCCGTTCCGGGCGGCCCGGTCGGAACTGGTCAGGTTCGGAAAAAAGTCGTGGATCGCGGTTGGCGGCGGCGATCGAAATGACGACGGCGCTGTGCCGCGGAATCGCCCTCTCGGCGACCGAGAGATCCGTTCGAGCGAAGCGCACGATCGTCCGAACCGGTGGATACAGGCGCAGGACCTCCTCGATCAGGTCGGCGCGTACGGCCGGGTTCCGCAGCGCGCTCAGCTCCACCCCCTCCCGCCCGAGGCAGTAGATCAGTGCGGTGATGAACGCGCTGCTCGTCTCCGTACCAGCCAGGAAGAAGAGCAGCGCGGTCGAGCGGATCTCGCCGTCGGTGAGGTCCAGACCCTTGCGCTCACGGGTGCGTTCGATGGTGGCGAGCAGCGACTCCGGTGGTAGCCGGTGATGCCCGCGCTCGATGTCGATGAGATCCAGCAGGAGCGCGATGTTGTGCCGGGTGAGCTCGGTTTCCACCGTCGGGTAGTCGAGAAGCAGGGACAGCGGCCGGGTCAGCTCGTGGAAGCGGTCCCGTAGGGCCGGATCGACCCCCAGCACACCGGCGACGATTCCGTAGGGCAGCCGGTGTGCGTAAACGTCATGAAAGTCATCGGTGGTGGTTCCGAGAAGGTTGCCGACCAGGTCGTCGACCAGAGTGGGCATCAGTGCCCGCCGGTACTCGGCGATCCGCCCTGCGGCCAGCACGGGGGCGAGCAGCGCACGGAACGCGCGATGGCGCGGCCCGTCGCAGTCCAGGACGTTCGGGCCGAAGCCGCGGGCGCTCGCCTTCAGGGGATGATCGGCAACGAGATCCGGATGAGCCAGAGCTCGTTGCACCGCGTTGTTGCCGGTGATCGCAATCACCCCGGAGCCGAGGATGTGGACATCCGACCCTGCCGGCAGGGCCCGGTCCCAGGTCGGGTCGAGCAGGACGGTATGGGCGTCTCGCGAGCCGCTCACGGTGCCCACTCAAGACGCCTTCCCACAGCCACTGCCGCGATGGACCCCATCAGCCGCAGCGCGCTGCTCCACTCCTCGGCGGTGAGCCGTAGCCGGCCTGGGGGCCGGTGCCGGGCGACGATGATGACGGGAGCGAGATCGGGGCCGACCAGCGTCAGCCGGTGCTCAAGCGCAGCGGCGACGAGCCTGGCAGGTCGGTCGGCGTCCTGATGGGGGAGCCCGGCCGAGGGAACCGGCCAGAACATCTCGTCGCAGGAGATCATCACATCGGGCCCGAGGTCTCGGCAGATGACCTCGTGGACGAGACCGAGCCGGGCGCTCGGGTCCGGGACGCGGCCAAGGCTGCCGGCCAGCTCTGCCGCCGCCTCGACGACCCCCTCGACGCGCCGTTTGCCCTGGACGAAGTCCAGCGCTATGGAGATCTTCTCAGTCGGACCGGCACCGGCGACCATGCGTAGCCCTGAGGTACGCCCGGCCGGTCCCCGGACCGGTGTGTGCCGGTCATCCGTCATAGCCGAACTCCCGGATGAGGGCCGCGCGATCGATCTTGTTGTTCTCCGTGACAGGCAGGGCGTCGACGAGGTGGATGGCGGTCGGGACCATGTAGGCCGGCAAGCGGCCTGCCAGCGCTCCCCGCAGGCTCAGTGTGCTGCCACCCGCGACGGATGGCACGGCGAACAGTGCCAGGCGCGGTGCGTCGCCAGCGCGGTGGGTCACCGGCATCACGAGGCACTGTCGGCAGCCGACGGCGCGGGCCGCGGCCTCGATCTCCGCCGGCTCCAGTCGGTGTCCGGCAATCTTGAGCTGGCCGTCCAGCCGCCCGTCGAAGTGCAGCACGCCGCCGTGGTCCAGCCGGCCTCGGTCGCCGGTCAGATAGACCTGGGCGGGACCGCCCGGGGTGTCGAGCGTCCGGAACGCCTGGGCGGTCCGTTCTGGGTCGCCCAGGTACCCGTGGGCGACGCCGGCGCCGCCGATCACGATTTCGCCGGTCTCGCCACGGGGAAGCACCTCGCTGTCCCGGCAGATGTACACGGAGCTACCGGCAACTACGCGTCCGATCGGGACGCCGCAGTCCTCCCACAGATCACCGGCGGTAACCTGATGTACCGACACGAACACGCAGGACTCGACCGGGCCGTATCCGTTGAACAGGGAGATGCCGGGGCAGGAGTCCAGCAGCTTGCGGCAGCTGGCCGGCGAGAGCCGGTCGCCACCCACGACCACGGTCCGCAGGCCGCGGAACGCCTCGACGTCTCCTTCCACAATGACGTCGAACAGGGCGGGGGTGAGGAACAGGTGGGTAGCGTGGTGGTCGGCGACATAAGCACGTAACTCGTGGGCGAGCAGGACGTCGGCCGGGTGCACGAGCGCGGTGCCACCGCGGGTCAGCATCCCCCACAGCTCGAGACTGAACGCGTCCCATGGAACGGCCGCCGCATTGATCATCGTCGGAGCGTCCCCGAAGGGCACGCAGCTGGTCGCTCCGAAAAGCCTGGTGGTGGCGCGATGCGGGGACAGCACTGCCTTCGGGACGCCGGTGCTGCCGGAGGTCCAGAACACCGATGCGACGGCGGTGGCGTCGACGTCCGGAAGTCTCGCCGGTGCCGCTCCGCCGAGTTCGCTGAAGGGAACATGGCGCAGTGCCGCGGTGTCGAGCTGCAGGGCGCCGGCAGGGTCCGCGAGCACCGGGCCTGAGGTCATCTCACGGATCAGGCGGGTCAACCGAGCCGCCGGCCAGCGGGGATCCAGCAGGCCGTAGGCGGCGCCGGCCATCAGAACGCCGAGTAGCACGCCGGGCAGCCGAACCGATCGGCGGGCCACGACGGGCACGATGTCGCCCGCCCGGACACCCCGCACGACCAGCGCCCGAGCCGTCCGGGCGCCCTCGGCGGACAACTCGGCGTAGGTCACGGAACTCGGTCCGCACCGCACGGCGACACGGTTCGGGCAGTCCCGCGCGGCCCGTAGCACCGCGTCGTGAATGGTGAGCTCTTCGGCGGGCGACCCGATCTCGATGGACTGGTCCACGGTCATTCTCGTCACCTGGAACGCATGGAGGACGGAACCAGTGAACCCGGAACCAGATCGAGCCGTGGCGGCGCCGAGAGTTCGAGGAGGGTGGCGCCCGCCTCGCCCACCGTGGTCGCGGTGTGCGGCTGCCCGATCGGAATATAGGCGATGTCGCCGGCGAACAGCTCATATTCATTGTCATCGCAAACAAACGACACTGATCCACTTGTCACGATGACCCACTGTTCGTTCGAGTGCCAGTGCGGGGTCAGATTCAGCCGGCCGGAGTGGGCGGCGACGACCTGAAGGCACGAGATCTCCTGGCCCAGGGCCAAGCGGCGAGAGAGGGCAATCCCTTCCGCCGGAAGCACCTGATGGTCAGCCCAATTGATCTTCACTTTTCCTCCTGTGACCGCGCGGAACACTGGTCCGTGGAATGCTGGCGAAATGCCTGTCGCCGCTATCTGAACAGCAGATGGCCAGCCGGAAAAAGACTGTGGAATGATCGCGTTTGTCGTCGGCAGACAAAGGGTGCCACGCCGAGTGGCCCGAAACAGCCGGACAGGCATGGATGGTGCCGTTCTGCCCGATCAGCGGAACGCATGGCACGGGCTGGCTTGCCGCGTGCACATGACAACGCTGGCGGGCATTAGCTCGGTGGTGCGTGACGATCTCATCGCACATAGGAAATATATGGCGCGGCCTCTAGAAGGTCAACCATCTCAGGCAATTACTGGAAGTCGTATACGTAGCGTCGACGAGGTGCCGCCGCCGCTCGACGAAATGCCTAATCCCGAGGTCGAGCCCGCAGCCCGGATTACGCAACGTCATCCGGGCGTGGCGGTACCACCGCCACCGAGATCAGGTCGGCCGGCCTGCCGACCGAGGCGACCCTCAGGGCCGCGGAGTCGCCGCCGGGGTCGGCTGCCGAGTCGACGACGGCGAGGTCGCCAACCGGCTCCCGCACGCGTTCGGGCAGCCGGAGCGCGATCGCCACCGCCCCCAGGTACACCGCGGTCACGGCGCCAAGGGTGCAGCGAAGTCCATAGGCGTCCGCGCACCAGCCGAACAGGGGAGCCGACAGACCGCCCACGGAGATGGCGAGTCCGAGAGTCAGCCCGCTCGCCGTGCCCGGGCGCCGCGGCAGGTAGTCCTGCGCGAGCGTCACCTGCACAGCGAACGGCAGGAACAACGCCATGCCCGCGACGGCCACGCTCACCGCCAGGACGGCCAGGTTCGGTGCCAGCACGACGCCGGTCAGGGCGGGGACACCGAGCAGGTAGCCGACCCTGATCGTGACGAGCCGTCCACGCCAGTCACCCAGCCACCCGCCGAGCAGCGTGCCCACCGCGCCGGCCAGCGTGAACGAGCCGAGCATGATCGCGCCGACCGTCGACGAGCCGTGCAGGCTGTGCTGAGCGTGCAGGGAGAGCAGCGAGGTCATGGTGACATAGGGGATTGACCAGCAGACGGTCACGCCGATCAGCCGGCTGAATGCTGACCAGTCGTCCGTGCCGGTGGAGCCGTGCGCGCCGCGCGACTCGCCCGCCCGCTGGGCGAGGGGCTCGGCGGGACCGGCGCTCCTGCGGCGGCGCTCGCGCGAGAGGCGGGTCCCCCACACGCCCACGATCAGCACGGCGGGCAGTGCCAGCAGCCAACCGGAGGACAGCCCTGCTGTTCGCGCGACCACGGTCACCATGACGGGGGCAAGGGACGATCCCAGAGTGCCACCGATGGAGAACACACTCATCGCGCGCTGGGAATTTCCACCCGCGTTGCGGGCCAGGCTGGTCGCAGGGGGATGGAAGGCGGCGATGCCGATGCCCGACAGCGCAATGCACAGCCAGGTCGCCGGGTAGCTGTCGACCATCGCGGCGGCGGCCACGCCGACCGCGGCGAGGACGGTGCCCGCGGGGGCGAGCCAGGGGCGTGCGCGGCGATCGGCCAGGACGCCGAACAGGGGTTGGACCACGCTGGACAGTCCCGTCGCCGCCAGCGAGATCCCGGCCAGTGCCGAGTAGCTGTACCCGCGCTGGGACATCAGGAACGGCAGCATCGCCGGTACCGCGCCCTGGTAGAGGTCGTTGATCGTGTGACTGGTGGTAAGGAAGCCGATTTGACCTTTTCGCATGCCTGGGTTGCTCCCTTGTCGATCTTGACCGGCACTCTCCAGGTTGTCAGACATGTGCCGCGTCGCGGACGGCTTCGGCCCGGCAGAGGAAGGTCAGACGGTCGGCGTGCGTAGCCACCGCAGGGTCGAGTCCAGCTCCGCCCGCAGTACCGCGGCGGCGCGCCTGCCGTCCCCGGCGTCGACGGCGTCGATCAGGTCGGAGTGTGCGGCGTCGCCGTGGTTCGCGTCGGCGACCCGCAGCTCGAGGAGGTCCACGAGCTCGATGAGCCCTCGCCGCAGTGCCGGAATGAACTCGGCGAACAGGCTGTCGAGCACCGGATTTGCCGCTGCTGCCACCACCGTGGCGTGCAGGGCGATGTCCGCGTCGACGAACGCCGCGTCGTCCGTCGTCGCCGCTTGGCGCCGGGCCGCGAGCGCCGCCCGCATCGCCGCGACGTCCTTGGCGGTGCGCCGCACGGCGGCCAGCCGCACAGCCTGGACCTCCAGGAGCATCCGGACCTCGTAGATGTCGCCCACGGCGGCCCGGCGGAGCGTGTCTCGCCATTCGCGGGACGGTTCGGTGGCGATGACGAAGACGCCGGCGCCCTGCCTCGACCGCACCAGCCCCGCGCCGGCCAGCGCACGCAGCGCCTCCCGCACGGTCGACCGGCCGACACTGAGGGTCGCGGCGAGCGAGACCTCCCCGGGCAGCCTGGTGCCGACCGGCCACTCGCCGCTGGTGATCTGTTCGCGTAGACGGGTGGTTGCCTGCTCCACGAGTGGAGCGGAGTGCAGGGCGCCGAGCGGCATGGAGCTCTCCAGTTGTCAGAGAACCTGAGATGAGGAGTATGGTACTACCCGTGACGCAACGTGCGCTGCGAGTCCCGCGGCTTCTTCACCGCCGCGGCGGGGTCTGAACCGACCGGCACCCCGCCGCGGTGGCCAGGCACGCCGCCGGTCGATCGCCGACCGCATCTCGGGAGACCCAGCACCGTGAATGATCATGTGATTGCAGATGGCCTGGCCGCGACCTCCGGACCGCGGTCCGAGCCCGGGGCCTCCGTCCGCGGCGCCGATTCCGGCGTCCCGACGAGCTTCCCCACGATCGTCCGCCCCCGCGGTCCGCGCCCGGCGGCCACGCCCGCCTGGAACCGCCAGCGTCCGAGCGCCATGCCGCACCAGCGGTATCAGCCCTTCCACGAGCGGGTCGAGCTGCCCGTGGTGGACCCGGCCAGCCGCCGGTGGCCGACGCAGCGCCTGGAGTCCGCCCCGTTGTGGGTGCCCGTCGACCTGCGTGACGGCAACCAGGCGCTGCGCGAACCGATGGACACTCCGCGCAAGCGGACGATGTTCGACCTGTTCGTGGCGATGGGTTTCAAGGAGATCGAAGTCGGCTATCCGTCGGCCAGTCAGACCGACTTCGACTTCGTCCGGCATCTTGTCACCGACGACGCCGTTCCCCAGGACGTCACGATCGTGGTGTTCACCCCGGCGCGGCGCGACCTCGTCGAGCGGACCTTCGAGTCGATCAGAGGAATGCCGAGCGGCACCGATTCCGCTCGCGTGGTCGTGCACCTCTACGTCGCGACGGCCCCGGCCTGGCGGCAGGTGGTCCTCGGCCGGGACCGCGCGGAGCTGCTCGCGCTGGTGCGCGACGCGGCCGAGGACGTCCACCGGTTCGCCGACGACCCACGCTGCCCGGATGTGCGCTTCCAGTTCTCGCCGGAGGTCTTCAACGCGACGGAACCCGACTTCGCGCTGGAGGTCTGCAACACCATCACGGAGCTCTGGGACGCCAGTCCCCAGCGCCCGGTGGTCCACAACCTTCCGGCCACCGTGGAGATCTCCACTCCGAACCTCTATGCCGACCAGATCGAGTACATGCACCGCAGCCTCGACCGGCGGGACTCGGTGATCCTCTCGGTGCACCCGCACAACGACCGGGGTACCGGCGTGGCCTGCGCGGAGCTTGCGCTGCTCGCGGGCGCGCAGCGGGTCGAGGGCTGCCTGTTCGGCAACGGGGAGCGCACGGGCAACGTCGACCTGGTCACCCTGGCGCTGAACCTCTACTCCCAGGGCATCAATCCCATGATTGACTTCTCGGACATCGACCTCGTCCGTGCGACAGTGGAACACTGCAACCGGATGCCGGTGCATCCGCGGCACCCCTATGGCGGCGAGCTGGCCTACACGGCGTTCTCCGGCACGCACCAGGACGCGATCAGCAAAGGACTGGCCCATCACCAGGCCACGGCGGTCGGGTTGGGCATGGCCGTCTCCAGGGCACCTTGGGCGGTGCCCTACCTGCCCATCGACCCGGCGGACGTCGGTCGTACCTACGAGGCGCTGATCCGCGTCAACAGCCAGTCCGGCAAGGGTGGCATCGCGCACCTGCTGAACCTGCACCAGGGGCTGGAGCTGCCGAAGGCGCTGCAGGCCGACTTCTCCCGGGTCGCACAGGTCGAGGCGGACCGCAGCGGCGAGGAACTCACGCCCAAGCAGCTGTGGGAGATGTTCCGGGCGCGTTACCTCGCTCCGGTTCACGACGGCCCGATCATTTTCACCTCCTGGCAGACCGCCGAGACGGCCCCGGGCCTGCACGAGTTCGTCGCCGAGGTGACCACTGACGACCGTGAGGTCGAGGCCCGCGGTACCGGCAACGGCCCGCTGTCCGCGCTTACCGCCATGCTCGGCGGCCTCGGCGTTACCGTCGAGATCGTCAGCTACAGCGAGCACGCGCTGGATCGCGGCGTCGACAGCCCAGCGAGCGCCTACGTCCAACTGCGCCACGTCGAGGACCACTACTGGGGCGTCGGCCAGGACACCTCGGTGCTGGCGGCGTCGGTCCATGCCGTCCTCGCCGCCGTCAACCGCCTGCCTCGGTAGATTGCATTGCCTCACGCTCCGGCGAAGTCGGGAACCGTGACCACGCCCGGCGCGGTCCGCGAACGTTCCAGCACGAGCTGGGCCAGGGCGATGTCCAGCGAACCAAGCCCGAACGGCGAGTAGATGACGGTGCGCTCCGGCTTCGGCAGGGGCGCACCGTCAAGCAGTGATCCGACCGCGACGATCCCGCCCGGGTCGACAACGCCCGAATCGACGGCCAAGCCGAGAGAGGTGCGTTCCCGCAGCGCGTGCGTCACCTGATCGACGACATGGTCCGCCCCCGACATCGCCGCGGGGGTGAGATCACGCAGCGACAGGTGCAGCACGAGGGCGCCAGGCCGAAACCACTCGGCGGCCGGGACGTGTGGCTCGACCGCGGTCGTGGCGAAGAGCACCAGATCAGCCCCATCCAGCGCGGCGGCGACCGTGCCCGTCACCCGGGCGCCGGCTGGCGGTCCAGCGGCCAGCTCGTCGACGAAGACCCGGGCCCGCTGCGGGTCGAGGTCGTGCACCCGCAGGCTGGACCAGGTCCAGCCATGCCGGCGCAGCGCGGCCACCGTCGTCCTGGCGATCAGACCGGTCCCGACGACCGCGAGGACGTCAGCGTGACGGTTGCCGGGACGCAGCGTGTCAGCCCCGACCACCGCGGACAGCGCCGTGCGGCAGGCGCTGATCCGCGCCCCTTCCAGTACCGCCGTCGGATGCCCGGTCGTCGGGTCATTCAGCACGATCAGAGCTGAGGCGCGGGGCAGGCCTCGGCTCAGGTTCTCCGGAAAGCTGGAGATCCACTTCAGGCCGACCGCCGGCGGCTCGCCCGGAACCCAGGCGGGCAACGCGATGATCCGGCTGCGACGGCTGGGATCCGGACGCAGGAAGAGACTGTCCGGGTTCACTACCTGATCACGGGCCACGTCCACATAGACCCGGGCGACGAGGTCGCGGCATGCCGAGTCGGCCGCGGCCAGCACGTCGCCCACCACCGAGCCCGGCACCACGAGCAGGCCGGGAGGTCGAGTCCGGGTCGGGACAGTCATGGCGGTCCTTCCGTCGATGCGGGTCAGCGCGGATCGGTGCGGCCTGGGCGAGCCCGGACGGTCGCGCGGTCAGCGCAGGAGGGAGAATTTCTTCGTGAGGACGTCGAGTTCGGACCGCTTCCCGAACACGGCGACGCCGTAGTAATCGAGGTCCTCCGCAGAGGTCTTCCCGATCCGGTCGAGCTGGTCCGCGAAGGTGCCGCCGGTCATCTCGGCGGTGAAGTCGGTGTAGAGCAGGTCGCCGAGGCGGGCGGCCTCCCGCAGTCGCCGTACCCAGGCTGGTCGACCTTCCAGCACGACAAGGGACAGCGCGGAGATGGGCGCGTGGTTGCCGCCGTCCGCGTCGGTGAAATCGAGAAACGACATCTTCGGTACCAGGGCGGGCCGCTCCGCGGCCGCCCGCGCGACGAGACCGAGGCACAGGTGGGACGCGGCGTTGACCGCGACACCAGCGGGCAGTTTTGCCTGCAGCGCCACGACGAACCGATACTGCGGGTCCACCTCGCTGGGATCGACGGTGATGTCGTCGGGGACGGTCACGGGGACTCCGAAAGATCGTTGGGACCGGAAGGGAGGGGAGGACTAGGGGTAACGGTGATATCTCTCGACCGAGGCCGGGTTGAAGCGGTAGCCAGGCCGTCCCTGGATGACCGCCTCCGGGTCCAGGGTCATGTCGGTGGCCGCGCTGAAGGCCTGCTGCACCGCGGCGCGGAACCTGCGGATGGTCTGCGCGAGCGCGGCGGGCGTGCAGCCGACGCGGCCGGACAGTTCTGCTGCCGTCAGCAGTGGCGGGTCGGTGCCACGCTGCCGGCCGCCGTCGAACTCGGCGCCCAGCACGTCGAACACCTCTACCAGTGCCCCGGGCATGCACTCGTAGACGGTGACTCCGTCGATCGAAAGGAGCTGGCCGTAGATCGCGACATCGATGGCGCTCACGCGCGGGCCGCCGACCGGGATCGCCGGGGTGAGACCGGGAGCGAGCTGCGAGCGCAGGACCAGATACGTCGAAAGGCAGTCGTCACTGCCGGGATCGCTGAAGGTCTGAATGTGGTCGACGGCCGCCCGGACCAGGTCCGGGATCATCGCGCGCAACTCCTTCATGTAGCGGCCGATCCACTCCGCAGTAAGGGCACGGCCGAACAGCCTGGAGTAGATGACCGCGGCGTCGAGCAGGGCGATGGCGGCGTGGTGGGTCAGCCCGGCGCGGCCGAGCCGGTCATACAGTTCCACGGCCGTCTCCAGAACCGTCCGCGGCTTCGGGTGTGCTCGACTGAGCAGTGCCATCCGATGCCAGTGCGCGTATGCGGTCAGCGAGACCTGCCACGGCCGGGACGGGTCACCGAACTTCCTGGCCAGATGCTGGAGGATGATCGGGTAGGGCGAGCTGGCGAACGTGGCCCAGCCGGAGGAGAAGAGATCCAGCGCGGCATCGAAGTCCCGTGCGGAGCGATACCGCGCCGCGTCGAGAAGGAACTCGCTGGTGCGGACGTAGCGTCGCAGCAACTCGCCGTCCTCGTGGGAGAGGCCGGTGGGCCGCAGCGTGGCTGATTCGACGAAAGTCCGGTATTCGCCGCTGTGTACGTCGCCCAGCTGGAACAGCCGCGGCCGGTCGCTCGTGGGCGGACCGTGGCGAGCCAGCACCTCCTCGACATAGCGGCACTGCTCGTCGTAGGCCAGTTCGGCGGCCTCGCCACGGCCGTCCAGCAGTTCGGCGATCACCAGGTCGGTGAACAGCCAGGTGGCGTCGGCGTAGTAGAGGTTCTCCCGGTACTTGTCGAGAGAACACCGGAAATGCGTCTGGGCGGTTGCCGGTCTGTTCGCCGCCGCGGCCGCCAGGCCACGCCGCCAGTGCACGAACGACGTCGCGGCGAACGGCGTGGCATCCTCGCTCGCCCCCCACCCGGCGGCGAGTCGGGCGAATGTCTTCGGAAAGATGGACTTGGGATACGCGGGCCATCCCTGGCTTATGTGGTCCGCAACGGCTGCCAGGGCAGGCACGGATCGCTCAGCGACCGCCGCGTCCAGCAGCTCGATCATCTCGCGGACTCGCGGGATGATCCGGCCGGTGTAGAGGAACGAGGACTCCTCGTAGCGGCGTGCGAGGTCCAGCAGGAGGGGCGCGATCGACTTCCCGTCCTGTAACCGGGCACCCAACCCGGCGAGCAGGAGGAGCCTCGCGATGTCATGCTCGTCCGACCGGCGCAGCACGGAGCCGGGCAGGTCGCGGAGTTCGACGTCGTCGGGTCGTGACCCGTCGGCGACGTGCGACTCGATGGTTCGATAGACATCGGACAGCTCCTGCATGGGCATCATCCTGCCGCGTGGCCGCGCTGGTGCGTGGATGTCGACCCGGCCGCGCCCCACGCACGTCGGCCGCCGGCCACGGCTGTGATCTAGGGAACAACGAGTGTCTGGCCGGCAATCTCGGCTTCGGACTCGAGGTCGGGGCGCAGCTTTTCCAGCCAATCATCGCTGTAAACCGTCTGTTCGTACTTGCCGCCATCGTCGGGGCAGATACACAGTGGCCGTTCGATCTCGTCCGGGTTCTCCACGAGATGTCGTACGCAGGCGGCGATGGTCGCGCCGGACGAGCCGCCGAGGTAGATGCCGGAGTTCCGGAGGACCTGGTGACAGTGCCGAACGGAGTCCCGGAGACTGACCGAGTAGAAGTGGTCCACGAGATCGGATCCCAGGAAGGAGGACCGGCGGCTCGCCCCGATGCCAGGAAGAAAACGTCTACCGGCCGGGCCGCGGTAGGCGATCGAGCCCTCAATGTCGACCGCGATCATTTTGGTGCTCGGGCTGTGCTCCCGGAAGTGTGCGCTGAGTCCTGCGAAGGTGCCGCCCGTCGAGATCGCGGCGAAGACGGCGTCCGGGGGAACCGGCAACTGAGCGGTGATCTCTGGGCCGGTCAGCCGGCGATGGATCTCCGGGTTGCGCGGGCTTGAATACTGGTCGGGCCAGACGTAGCCCTCGTTTCGGTTGAGCATGTCCCGCACCACCGCGAGCCGGGACAGCAGGTAGCCGCCCTTGGGATCAGGCCGATCCACCATGATGATGCGCGCGCCCAGATCGACCAGCCGGGCTCGGCACTCGCTGGCGATCAGGGGGTCAATCACCGCGAGGAATTCGATGTCGAGGTAGCGGGCGAGCGTCGCCAAGGCGACGCCGAGGTTGCCCGAGGTGGACTCGATCAGTTTGCCGCCTGGTCGCAGGACGCCGTCGTCCACGAGCCCGCGGACCAGACCATAGGCTGTCCGCGCCTTGATCGATCCCGTGATGTTGTAGCCTTCAAGCTTAAGATCTATGCGGTGTGATCTTCCCTGGATGGGGACCTCGATGGATTTTATCGGCGTATTTCCCAGCAATGGTTCGAAATGGTCCAGCAGATAGCCAAAATGCTCTAACGTGTGGCCAGGCATTCGTGCTCTGCCCCTACCTTCTGAAGTTATGGGGGACTGCTCTGAAGGCTATCTTTCGTCATCTCTCGGCGTCGCCTGGACGACCCAGTTGTCGTGCCGGTGTGGGTACGGTCGAAACTCGCCGTGCGGGGGATCGTCCCAGGACACCCGCTGGAGGTCGAGCAGGTTCCAGTCGGTGAACAGCGCTCGCATTTCCGCCTCCGCGTAGTACCGGAAAAGCGTGTCCCGGTAGGCGAACGTGTTCTCGGCGATTCGGTCGCCCTCGCCGAAGGTCTCGTCCTCGAGGGTGAAGGCATTGGCGACGAACAGGCCGCCCGCGCGGAGCAGGCGGTGTGCCTCGGCGACCAGATCAGCCGGGTCCGCGACCTGGCCGAAGACGTCGAAGCAGGTCACCGCGTCGACCGATCCGTCGATCAGCGGAATGCGGGTGGCATCGGCGTGCAGGAGGAAGCCGCGCTGGCGCACGACGCGCCGGGCATGCGCGAGCCCGGTGGGCGCGATGTCGACGCCGAGCGCGTTCAGTCCGGCGTCGAGGAGCACGGCGAGATTGCGACCGTCGCCGCAACCGAGATCGACCACCGTGCGTGCCTGGCGGGTGCGCAGCTCGGCGACGGCACTCTCGATCACCGGGATGGCCTCGTCCTGCCAGAGCGGGCCGTCGGCCTGCCGCTGATAGGCGTCCTCCCAGCCCTGCTGGAGGGCGCCGAGATTAGGCTCACCTGTCATCTCAGTGGCGCGAGTTGATGTCATGGCAGCATGGTAGGCCATCAAGATGAGGTTTCAAGCAGGTTTCGCAGCTTCGGGTTGCCGGCTACGAGCGGCCCGGCGGAGCCGAGGAGGATGATGAAGCGAGGCGGGAGTCCCACGCCGGTGCGCGGAACAGCCGCGATGGTGCGTGACGCGCTCGGCGTCGGGATCGCGGTCGGGGCCTACGGCCTGTCCTACGGGGCGCTCTCGGCGGCGGCCGGACTGGGCGTCTGGAAGACCCAGATGCTCTCTCTGCTGATGTACGGCGGGTCGTCGCAGCTCGCTCTGGTCGGCGTCTTCGCATCCGGCGGGTCCGGGTTGGCCGCCAGCGCCACCGCCGCGCTGCTGGGTGTCCGTAACCTGTTCTACGGACTCGCCCTGGCCCCGGTTCTGCGACTGCGGCCGTCGCGGGTGCTACCGGCCGCTCATCTCGTCAGCGACGAGAGCGTGGCGATGGCACTCGGCGCGGGGGCGCGCCGGGCCTTCTGGACAACCGGCCTGGTCGTCTTCGTCTGCTGGAACGCCGCGACCCTGGCCGGCGCGGCCAGCAACCAGACCGCCCCGGCGCCCACGGACGCGGAGGCCCGCGCGAGTGCCTCGGCCGATCTCGACCACGGCGCCGACGCCTACCGGGACATCGTCGCCCGCGCCATCGCGGACATCCAGGCCGGCCCGCTGCGCAAGGTGATCCTCTCCCGGGTCGTCCCGGTCGAGGCCGACGTTGACCTGATCGCCACCTACCAGCGGGGGCGGCGCGGCAACACGCCGGCCCGGTCGTTCCTGCTCGACCTCGGCGGCCTGCGGGCGACCGGGTTCAGCCCGGAGACCGTCGTCGAGGTCGCCGCCGACGGACACGTGTCCACGCAGCCGCTGGCCGGCACCGCCGCGTTCGACGGCGGCCGGACCGACGGCGGCGAGGCGGACCGGGCCCGGCGCGAGGCACTGCGCACCGACCCGAAGGAGATCTACGAGCACGCGGTGTCGGTGCAGGCCGCGCAGGAGGAGCTGCGCCCGCTGTGCCAGCCGGGGACGCTCGTCGTCGACGAGTTCATGGCCGTGCTGGAGCGGGGCAGTGTCCAGCACCTCGCCAGCCGGGTCAGCGGGCGGCTGACTGGGCAGCACGACGGCTGGGACGCCCTCGCCGCGGTCTTCCCGGCGATCACCGCCAGCGGGATCCCGAAGGCCGACGCCCTCGCCACGATTCGGCGCTACGAGTCCGAGCCGCGCGGCCTGTACAGCGGCGCGGTACTCAGTGTCGCCGCCGACGGCTCGCTCGATGCCGCGCTCGTGCTGCGCACGGCCTTCCAGCGGGACGGCCGGACCTGGCTGCGCGCCGGGGCCGGCGTCGTCGGCGCCTCCCGCCCCGAGCGGGAGCTCGAGGAGACCCGCGAGAAGCTGCGCAGCGTCAGTCGCTTCCTGGTGCCGGCCACAGCCGCCAGCCCGGCTGCGGCTACCGCCACGACCCTGGCCGCCGCGACGACCGAGGCGAGGAGCGCTGCTCCCGCCGGTGCCGCAACCGCGGATCAGACCGCGGCGACGCAGGCACCGGCGCGGGGCGTCGCGCCTGACCTGCGCTCGCTGCGGCAGACCGTCGCGGCGATCCTGGCGGAGGATCCCGCCGACATCGGCGACGACGACAACCTGTTCGAGCTGGGCCTGGAGTCGATCGCGCTGATCCAGGCGATCGGCGCCTGGCGGCGCGCGGGCCTCGCCGTCTCCTTCGGGGAACTGGCCGAGAACCCGACTATCGACGGCTGGTTCAAGCTGCTCACCGGCCGGGCCGACGACGCGGGTGGCGCCTCCGACGCGGGTGGCGCCTCCGACGCCGGCGGCGCGGCGGCGGCCGGCTACGCCGACGCCGGCGAGGAGTTCCCCCTCGCGCTGATGCAGCACGCCTACTGGGTCGGACGCGATCCGGCTCAGCCGCTCGGCGGCGTCGCCGCCCACCTCTACACCGAGTTCGACGGCCGCGATGTCGATCCGGAGCGTCTCGCCACTGCCGTCCGCCGCCTCGTCGAGCGTCACCCGGCGCTGCGCACCAGGGTCACCGACAACGGCGGCCAGGTCGTCGAGGCCGGCTCCGGCTGGTGCGGCCTGACCCTGCACGACCTGCGCGGCCTCGACGAGGACGCGGCCGCGGCCCGGCTCGCCGAGATCCGCGACCGGCTGTCCCACCAGATGCTCGACATCGAGCACGGCGAGGTCTTCTCGACCGCGCTGAGCCTGCGCCCCGGCGGCGCGACCCGGCTGCACGTCGACGTCGACATGGTGGCCGCCGACGCGGTCAGCTACCGCGTCCTGCTGGCCGAGCTTGCCGTCCTCTACCGCGCCCCGGACGCCCTCGCCCCGGCGCCGGCGTACACCTACCGCCAGTACCGCGCCGAGCACACCGCCGGGCGGCGCGCGGCCTTCGAGCGGGCCCGCCAGGCCTGGCTCGACCGGCTGCCGAGCCTGCCCGGCGCGCCGGAACTCGCGCTCGCCGCCGGCGGGATCCACC
>NZ_JALKFU020000259.1 GCF_023242965.2 Frankia sp. AgKG'84/4 | reverse complement strand
GTCGAGCGCGGCGAGCGCCGCGCGTCCCTCGCCGCGGGCGGCCTGCTCCTCGGCCTCGCGGGCCGACAGCCACGCCCTGGTCATCGCCGTGCTGCCGCTCGCGGCGCGCCGCTGCGCCTCACCCAGCAGCGCACACGCCTGGTCGTGGCGGCCCTGGCTGGCCGTCTGGTAGCTCTCGTAGCCGAGCACACAGGCCCAGAGGCCGTGGTCGTCGGCGTCCCGCGCGGCCTCGATCGCCACCCGGTAGTACGCCGTCGTGGCCGCCAGGTCGTTCATGTCGAAGGAAAGCCAGCCGGCCAGCGCCGCGGTCTCCCCGGCGGTGGAGGTCAGCGCCCGGCGCACCGGCGAACGGCCGGCGGACTCCAGGACCTGGCTGATGCGCCCCAGGTGCTCGGTGACGCGCTGCATCAGCACCCGGGCGGGAACCCGTTCCTCGAGCCCGTACAGCCCTGCCGTGCGCTGGCTGAGCTCCTCGACCAGCTCGGGGGTGACGCTGACGCGCCGCCGCAGCGCGGCGGAAAGGCGCTCCCAGGGCTGGGGGGAGGCGGCCCCCATCGGAACCACCGCCACACCACTCGCCGCGGCGAGTAGGCGCAGCACGTCCCGTCGCTCCACGGGAATGCCGTGGGTGTCGATCACGTCGGCCGCGGGGTGCAGGACCATCGCGGCACCGGCCACCTCGTGCGCCGCCGGCCGGGAGCCGGCCGGGCCGGCCGGGTTGACGCCCCGGACCGATTCCGCCCGCATTACCGCGCTGGCGGCCGGCAGCGCGTCGTCGTCGACGAATCCCAGTTCGGCCGAGGACCGGCCGAATAGGGCGCGGAGCAACCGCTGATAACGGAGGCTCGGTTTCTTGTCGCCCTTCTCCCACTTGCAGATCATGTTGCCCGTCACCCCGGCCTCGCGGCCCTCGTGGATGACGGAGAAGCGGCGGATCTCGGTGGCGAGCCGTTCCTGGGACCAGCCGCGTTCCTCGCGGCTCAGTCGCAGCCGCGCGTTGGCGGTGCGGACGGCCGGGCCACGGCCCGATCGAGTTACCTCGTCGGTGGATGCTCCGGAGGCCGCGGTTGCCCGGGAAGCTGCCGAAGGTCCGGTTGTGAGCTGCATCGGGGCCTCCGAAGTCAATCGGTTGACTCCTGGAGCTTAACCCTCTGTGAGATAAGACGGTCATACTCTGCGTGGTCCCTTCAGGACCAGTTCCGGCAAAGATGTGGTCCGCGTGGCGCGCGCCCGGTCCGTGCGCCCAAGTCCGGCGCCGCCTTCTATGGTGAGTGCGTGAGAGCCGGACCCCTCGACCGACGCCCCAGCCCGCCCGGATCCGGCCAGCCCGCCCGGCCGCTGCGCGCGTGGCAGCGTGCCGCGTTGGAGATCTACCGTTCCCGGTCGGCGTCGGGAGCGCGGGACTTCCTCGCGGTGGCCACCCCGGGCGCCGGCAAGACGACCTTCGCCCTGCAGGTCGCCGCCGACCTGCTGGCCGCCGGCGAGATCAGCCGGATCACGGTCGTCGCGCCGACGGAGCACCTCAAGCGGCAGTGGGCCGCGGCCGCGGCCGCGGTCGGGATCGACCTCGACCCGGACTTTCGCAACGCGGCCGGCGCGACCTCGTCCGACTACACCGGCGTCGCGGTGACCTACGCCCAGGTCGCCGCCCACCCGGCGCTGCACCGGGCGCGGACGACCGCCCGGCGCACCCTGGTCGTGCTCGACGAGGTCCACCACGCGGGGGACGCGCTGTCCTGGGGCGAGGCGATCCGCGAGGCATTCGGCCCGGCGACCCGGCGCCTGGCCCTGACCGGGACGCCGTTCCGCTCGGACGTCAGCCCCATCCCGTTCGTCACCTACCTGCCCGGCCCCGACGGGGTCCTGCGCAGCGTCGCCGACTCCTCCTACGGCTATGCCGACGCGCTGCGCGAGGGCGTCGTGCGCCCGGTGCTCTTCCTGGCCTACTCGGGGGAGATGTCCTGGCGGACCAGCGCGGGCGCGGAGCTGTCCGCTCGGCTCGGTGAGCCACTCAACGGCGAGCAGACCGCCGCCGCCTGGCGCACCGCCCTCGACCCGGGCGGGAACTGGATGCCGGCGGTCCTCGCCGCCGCGGACACCCGGCTCTCCCAGGTGCGCGCGGGCGGCATCCCGGACGCCGGCGGCCTGGTCATCGCCTCTGACCACACCGCCGCCCGGGCCTACGCGGGCCTGCTCGCGCGGATCAGCGGCGTCTCGCCGGTGATCGTCCTGTCCGACGACCCGACCGCCTCGGCGAAGATCGAGTCCTTCCGTCGCTCGGTGGACCGCTGGATGGTCGCCGTGCGGATGGTCAGTGAGGGCGTGGACGTGCCGCGCCTCGCGGTCGGCGTGTACGCCACTTCGGCCTCGACCCCGCTGTACTTCGCCCAGGCCGTCGGGCGCTTCGTACGTGGCCGTGGCCGCGGGGAGACCGCCTCGGTCTTCCTCCCGAGCGTGCCGACGCTGCTGGCGCTCGCCGGGGAGATGGAGGTCCAGCGCGACCACGCGCTGGAGAAACAGCCGAAGGATCCCGACGCCTTCGATGACGACGCGCTGCGCGAGGCAAACCGCCGCCGCGACGTTCCCGACCAGCCCGACACGCTGTTCACCGCGCTCGGCTCCTCCGCCGAGCTCGACCGGGTGATCTTCGACGGCGGCGAGTTCGGTGCCCCCGCGGCGTCGGGCTCGGTGGAGGAGGAGGACTTCCTCGGCCTGCCCGGCCTGCTGGAGCCCGACCAGGTCGCGTCGCTGCTGCGACAGCGGGAGGCCGACCGGCAGGCGGCCGCGCGCCGCGAGACCACCCGGGCTGCGGCCGCCGTGCCGCCGGCCACCGCCGCTGTGCCCGCCGCCCGGGAGGCCGACGAGCCGCGTCCCAAGCACGAGGTCATCGCGGAGCTTCGGCGGGAGCTGAACCGGCTGGTCGGCGCGCACTTCCACCGGACCGGCAAGCCGCACGGGATGATCCACGCCGAGCTGCGGCGCTCCTGCGGCGGCCCGCCGAGCGGCCAGGCCACCGCGGTCCAGCTACAGGCCCGGATCGACGTGATCCGCCGCTGGGGCGGCTAGGGGCGGTCCGCCCCGGCATCACTGACCGCCACGAGCGTCCGCCGACGGCTGGATCTTCGGCTGGCCAGTCGAAGATCCACGGGAGGTCGCGCCGCTGGCTCAGCCGCCCTGCGTGATGGCGACGGAGAGGATCTTGGCCTTGCTGGCCGGGGCGCCGTCCGAGCCGCCGCCCTCGACGCCGGGCTTGGTCAGCTTGTCGAGCACGTCCAGCCCCTTGGTGATCTTTCCGAAGACGGTGTAGCCGCCGGCCAGCGCCGCCGCCCCCTGCTGCGTCGGGTTGGCGTAGTTGATGAAGAACTGGCTGCCGTTGCTGTTCGGGGCGGAGCTGTGCGCCATCGCTAGCACGCCGCGGTCGTAGGTGACGCCCTCGGTGTTCTCGTTGGCGTAGCCGTAGCCGGGGCTGCCGCTACCGGTGCCCGTCGGGTCGCCGCACTGCAACACCGAGATGCCGGCCTGGGCGCCGCCGGTCTGGCGGTGGCAGGTGGTGTCGTCGTAGTACTTCACGTCGGCCAGGGTGAGCAGGGCGTGCACGGTGCACGGTGCCTTGGCCGCGTCGAGGCTCGCGGTCATCGTCCCGGCGCTGGTGTTGATCACCATGGTGGCCGGCGACTTGTCGACGGTGGCGGCCGCTCTGGGCAGGGTGGCGCCCTTGGCCGCCTCCTCGCCGTTGGCCGTGTACACGCACGGGCCGACCTTGCTCGTCGCGGCGGCCGGTGCCGCCGACGCGCTCGGGTCGGCCGCGGTCGCGGTGGTCGGGTCGTCGTGATCCTTGGTGGTGAGCAGGATCGCGGCGATCGACGAGGCCGCGACCACGACCACGACGAAGGCGGCCACGATGCCCAGGCGTTGCTGGCGACGCCGCCGGGCCTGCACCCGTCGCTGGGACTGCCGCGCCGCGCGAGCCTCGGCCAGCTCGCGCTGGCGTCGCTCCTTCGAACTGGTGGCCACCGTCGCCGGCCTCCTCATCGTCACCTGAACAGTCGTCAGCTGAACAGTCGCTTCCTGACCCCACGTGCACCGTAACCGCTCGCGTACCGGGATGGAGCACGCCCCCGGCGTACGCCGTGGCCACGGTAAACGCCCAGGCGCCGCGCACCGGGGACGGTACGGGCACCCGAGCAGCATGCCGCGTCATGCTGTGGCCTGGCTGTGGACGGATTTCGAGGCGCACACCGACGCCGTGCGGCGGGGGTATGGCGGGGATGTTGTCGGCGCCGGAGGCGGCCAGGGCCGGCTGGTAGCGTGGCGGCAGGGTCACAGGACGTGGAACCAACCAGGGGCGCTGACGCGATTCATGCTCGACAAGCGGTTCATCCGGGAGAACCCGCAGGCTGTCAAGGACGCGGTCGCGGCAAAGGGCATTGACCTGGACGTCGACGAACTCCTGCAGCTCGAAAGGGACACGCGCAAGCTGCAGTTCGAGGTCGACGAGGCCCAAGGGCGGCGGCGCGGTTTCGCCAAGCAGTTCGCGAAGGCGGACGAGGCCCGGCGCGCGGAGCTGCGGGTGGAGCAGGAGGAATCCGACCGCCAGCTGAAGGCGAGCCGCGAGCAGCTCGCGCAGACCGGCGTCCGCCTCGCCGAACTCATGCTCCAGACGCCGAACATCGCCGCGGACGCCGAGGAGTCGGCCCGCTGGCACGCCGAGCTACTCGCCACCGCCGAGCGGATCCTGGCCGACCTCGGGCTGGCCTACGAGGTGGTCGAGTGCTCCACCGGTGACATGGGCGCCGGGAAGTTCCGGATGAACGACATCAACACCTGGTTCCCGTCGCTGGAGCGCTACCGGGAGACCCACAGCTGCTCGACCCTGCACGACTGGCAGGCGCGGCGGGCGAACCTACGCTACCGCGAGGCCGACGGCACCATCCGCTTCGCGCACACCCTGAACAACACCGCCGTGGCCACCCCCCGGCTGCTCGCGGCGCTGCTGGAGAACTTCCAGACCGCCGACGCGCAGGTGCGGGTGCCCGAGGTGCTGCGTCCCTACCTGGGCGGCCGCGAGCTGATCTGAGTGTCGCCGCGGTGGCGGCGGTGCGCCCGGGTGGCCCGGACCAGCGCCGGGCCGGCCACCGCCAGGCGCCGCGGCGTGGACACCGAGACCCGGCGCTCCAGCACCCGGTAGTCGGCCCGTTCGACCTCGTCGAGGATGGCGCGGTACAGCACGAACGCGGTGCGCATGCAGTCCCGCGAGGTCGGGTGCAGCAGCCGGATTCCGGGTTCGGCGGCGCGGAACAGCTCCCGCGCCCGACTGATCTCGAACGCCAGCAGCCGGCGCACCGCCCCGTCGACCACGCCGGCGGCCAGATGCTCCCGGGTGACGCCGAACAGGTCCAGCGACGTCGCCGGGAGATACACCCGGCCGCGGCGCAGGTCCTCGCCGACGTCCCGGATGAAGTTGGCGAGCTGGAAGGCGAGGCCGAGGTCGCGCGCGTAGGGCAGGGCGCTGCCGTCGACCGGTTCGAGCACGGGCACCATCTGCAGGCCGATCACCGCCGCCGAGCCGTGCATGTAGACGAGCAGGTCCTCCCACGTCGCGTAGCCGGTGACGGTGAGGTCCATCGTCATCGAGGTGAGGAAGGCCCGGAAGTGCTCCGGGTCGAGCGCGAAACGGCGGATCGTGTCGACCGTCGCCGGCAGCACGGAGACCTCCTCCCGTGGGCCGCTCGCGCCCCCCGTCCACCCGGCGCTCCCCGTCCACCCGGGGCCGGAGCTGAGACCGGCGGTGAGCTCGGCGTCGACGGCGTCGGCGGACACCCCGTCACGCAGGGCGGTGAGGAACCGTTCACCCCAGCCGCGCAGCGCGGCGGCCCGCTCGGCGGCGGAGAGCTCCGAGTCGAGGTCGTCGACGATGTCGTCGGCGTAGCGGGCGAATCCGTACAGCGCGTGCACGTAGGGCCGCTTCCACACCGGCAGCAGCAGCGTCGCCAGGAAGTAGGTGCGACCGTGCGCCGCGTGCAGGCCCCGGGCCCGGGCGTAGGACGCGCGCAGCCGCGCATCGGTGATTCCGGCGGCGTCAAGCTCCCTCACGTCGCCGGAGCGTAGCCGGCGGCCCGAACCCGCCTGCGCGCGGGGCGTGCGCGGACTCAGGGCAGTCGGGAACTCAGGGCCAGGGAGCTGGCCGCCGCGGCGAAGCCCAGCGCCAGGGACAGGCCGAGGAACCACGTGGTCGCCTCCCGATACTCCGTGCGGTAGCCGATGGAGCTGCCCAGGCCCTTGTAGACCGAGCGCAGCTCGTCGCCGCTGGCGGCACGGTGGTAGGAGCCGTCGGTCTGGTCGGCGATGTCGTGCAGTGCCTCCTCGTTGACGGGCACCGGGACCTCCTGGCCGCCGACGTCAAGCGTCCCGTCCGCGGTGCCGTAGGCGATGGTGTCCACGGGGACGTGCGCCTGTTTCGCGGCCTGGATGGCCGCCGCGTTGGGCCGCCCGCGGGTGGTCTCTCCGTCGGAGAGCAGGACGATCGCCGCCGGCGGGGGGCTCTGCCCCGCTTGGGAGAACCGCCTGCCGGCGGTGGTGATCCCCTGCAGGGACGCGAAGATGCCCTCGCCGATCGCGGTGGCCGGGCCGAGCTGCAGGCCGCGCAGGCCGGCGCGCACCGACTCGCGGTCCGTTGACGCGGGCACCAGCACCGTCGCGCTGCCGGCGAAGGACACCAGCCCCAGGTTGATCCGCGGCGGTAGCTGGTCGACGAACGCCTGGGCGCCCTGCTTGGCGGCCTCCAGCCGGTTGGGGGCGATGTCGGTGGCGGCCATCGAGTTGGACACGTCGACGGCCAGCATGATCGTCGCTCGTTCCCGCGGGACCCGCTCGGCGCGGGCCGGGCGGGCCAGCGAGAACACCAGTCCGGCGAGGGTCAGCAGCAGCAGGGCCGCCGGCACGTGCCGGCGCCACCACTGTGGCCGCCGCGGCAGGACCGAGGCGAGCACCGCGGTGGACGACAGTCGCGCGGCGTAGACCCGCCGCCGCGTCGACATCACGACGTACGCGGCGAGCAACGCGGCGACGAGCAGGTACAGCCACAGCCAGTGGCCGGCGAGGAAGCTCACCGCGACCACGTCCGTCCCGCCGCGGGGCCGGCGGTGGTCCCGGCGGCGC
>NZ_JALKFU020000258.1 GCF_023242965.2 Frankia sp. AgKG'84/4 | reverse complement strand
ACCCCCGCCTGGGCGCTGCGCCGGATCCGGCACTCGCGCAGCGAGACCCGCGCCGCGCCCTCGCCCAGCAGCCCGTCGGCGCCGGCCCGGACGATCTCACATCGCACGAGACGCACACCGTCGGAGTCATCGTCGCTGGTCCCAGCATCGCTCTGGTCCTCGACATCGCCGCGGTCCCCGGCGTGGCTGGGGCCCTCGGCATGGCTGGGGCCCTCGGCATGGCTGGGGCCCTCGGCATGGCTGGGGCCCTCGCTGTGGACCCGGATCCCCTCCGCGCCGGGGTGCAGGAACACGCAGTCGGTCAGGGTGGCGGTGGCCTCCTGCTCGACGAGCAGGCCGCTGCTGGCGGTCCGGCTGATCTCGCAGTCCCGCGCCCGCAACCGCGCGCGGCCGCGCAGCCGCACCCCCGGGCCGCCCACCCGGCTCACCCGGGAGTCGACCAGGTCCAGGCTCGCCTCGCCACCGAGGACCACCCCGGAACCCGACACGCCCTCGATGACACAGGCCTCCAGCGTCGCCACCGCGGTGCCGAGCAGATGCAGGCCGGTCAGAGCCGCGCCAGCGAGGCGGCAGGCCGAGAGCCGAAGGGTACCGGCGGCGGCCTCGATCCGACCCCCCACGATGTCGCAGTCGACCAGGTCGACCGCGCCGGCCGCGACGACCAGCACCGCGCTGGCCGGGTCGGCGCCGGTCAACCCGACGCCGCGCAGGGCGACGTCCGCCCGCACCACCACCGCGGCCACGCCCGTCAGCCACACCGTTCCCGGACCGCCCTCGGCGACGAGACGCACTCCGCGGTCGAGAACGACCTGTTCCGCGTAACGGCCGGGCGCGATCGTCACCACTCCGCCGTCCGGCACCGCCCGCAGCGCCGCGCCGAGCGTCGGGAACGCGCCCGGTCCGACCCGCACACCGCACGCGCCGACCTCTCCGCCCGCCACGGCCGCGCCCGCCACGGCACCGTCGGAGGTGGGCGCCGACCATCGCGCCCCGTCGGCGCCGCCGCCTTGCGCGAGGCCGTCTCCCCCGACACCAGCACCCGCGACACCAGCACCCGCGACACCAGCACCCGAGGTGCCACTCCCCGCGACGGTCCCGGCGACGCGACCGCGCCCCGTTCGCTCCCCGCCCCGCACCCTGCGCATGCTCCTACTTCCGTCCTGCCCGCTCGAGTCCCTCGACACCGCAGCCGACACCGCAGCCGGCTCCGCACAGGCCCTCAGTCATCGCCGCCCGTACCGGCGACCTCAGGTGGCGCGACGATGTGGCTCGGCGCGGGGGTGCCCGGAGCCGCGTTCTTGGGCCTCGGGATGTTGTCCTGAGGACGCACGCCGATCGCCTTGAGCAGCAGGAAGGCACCCATCGCCCGCTCGGCGACCCGCTCGATGTAGATCGCGGTGAGATCGACCAGGCCGCCGCGGTGGAAGTAGCGCCCGGAGCCGGCCAAGTGGCCGATCGTCCGCGCACCACCGATCGTCGAACTGACGATCAGCGTTCCGGCGCCGCCCCAGGCGCCGGCAAGGGCGGCCTGGCCGCCGTGCAGCGGAACGTAGTCCTTCGGCAGGCCGAAGGCGGCCGCGTTCACGGCGTTCGCCACATAGGAGGCGACGAAGTTCACGACGATGGTGCCCTGAACGAAGTCGTAGGCACTCTGCCGCCAGCGGGGCGGGTTCTCGGTCGAGGCCCAGTCGTTGTCCCAGAACTTGTCGTGGTTGTAAGGGCTGCGGTTCCAGTCCTTGCCGCTGTCGAGGTTGGCCAGGCCGTCCTTGAAACCCTTGGCCACCTTCCACCGATCGTGGATCACACTATTGGTGATCTTGAGTGAGGTGCCGACGGCGGAACCGGTCAGCGCCCGGTACCAGTCCTCCTTGTGCAGGTCGCCCTGGTTGAAGGCGAGGGCGAGCCCCACCTGGGCGGTGAAGTCCATCAGGAACTCCTGGGTGAAGTCCAGCGCGGCTTTCTGCAGCGTGCGGCGCAGCGGGCTGACAAACTCGCCGAACACTCCGTCGATCGCCTTGTACTGCAACCGGTTGGACTCCCGCCACATCCGGTTCTTGCCGCGGAACTCACTGGCGAGGCCCCGGAACTCGAACTCGCGGCCGACGATGCCGAACCCGCGGTGCTGGATCGACCAGCGGTTCAGCGGGCCGCGCTCCCACACCGTGCCGGACAGGGAACGGAAACGCAGCAGCCGGCCGGCCGCGTCGGTCTCCCGCCACTGCTTGTGGAAACTCTCCGTCTCCCGGAACAGCCCGGGTTCGGGCTCTGTCCGGGTCCGGAACACCGCGCCGTGGTCGAACTCCTGCCAGGTTCCGTGGCCGATGGCGTCCAGCGGCCCCCGGTGCGTGTCGTACTTGAGCACCCGGCCGCCCACCAGTTCACGAAGGACGTTGTTCTGCCCGTCGATGTCGCGCCACGGGGCGCGCCCGGTACCCGCCGGGGGGTGTGCCTGCCAGTTGCCGTTCGCGTGCTGGAACTCGCGCCGCGCCCGGCTGCCGGGCACCTCGGTGCCGTCGATACCGCGGATCTCCGACGTCCAGCTTCCATCCGCCCGCCGCCACCCGACGAGCGACCTGCCCCGGTCCAGGGCCCGCAGCTCGCGCAGCGCGACCTGGGTGTTGCCCACGACGGTGAAGTCGCGGTAGGAGTCGTCCCAGGCGCCGGTCCAGCGCTTGTTGCGGCCGCTGACTCGGATCCCCGTGTGGGTGCCGTCGTCCCACGTCCACGTGCCGGTGCGGGGGTCGCCCTCGGCGTGCACCGTGATCGGGGCGACGGCGCCGTCCGCCCCCGCGGGGCCGTGCCCCGGCCACTCGTCCCGACGGTCGATGATCTGCCCCATGGTGTTGCGGGTGATCGTCCGGGCGGGCGCCTCGGCCGGGGCGAACGCGGCGGCCGGGCGCTGATCCGGGTCGAACCGGGGCCGGTCGGCCGGTCGGACCACGTGGACGATGTTGCCCTGGGTGTCGGTGTAGCGCACGGCCCGCCATTCGCCGGCGGCCTCGGCGCCCTGGGTGGCGTCCACCCAGTGCCGGCCATCGCCGGAGAAGAACCGCTGTCCCGTCTCCGCGCCGTTCGTCCAGCGCAGGGAGCGCCCGCCGGGCTGCGGGACTCCCCCCGGCGGCAGCGACTCCCAGGTGCGGTGCGCACCCTTGCCGATCTCCACGGTGCTGCCGTCGTCGAGCTTGAGCTTGCCCCGCACGAACAGGCCGTCGCGGGTGAAGTCGGAGTACGAGCCGTCGGGGGTGACCGCGCGTACGCCGGAGTGCAGGACATTGCCGCCCGCGGTCTGCTCGGTCCACCGGAAGACCTGGTAGCGGCTGTCGCCGCGGACCAGGCCGGGGTTGGGGAAGTCGACCGCGCCGAGTTTGTCCCCCAGGACCCGGGCGGCGAGCCAGTTGGGGCCAGTGAGGGTGTCGGGGTTGCGCCACAGCACCTGCGGCGGTTTCTGCTCGGCCCAGCGCGTGGTCACCAGATGGTTGCCGTTGTGCAGGATCTCCAGGGAGCCGGTGTCCTTGAGCTGCGGGGAGATCTCCTTGTAGGCGACGGAGGGGGCGCCCTGGGTGATCGGGTGCTCGCGGTCGTGCAGGGCGTTCGCGAAGGAGTGGTACACCGAGTTGTGCCGCTGGGCGATCGCCGCGGCGCCGGTCGGATCGTGGACGTCCAGCCAGCTCTGCCGCATGCGGCTGAACACGCGGGTCCCCTCGGCGGCCAGCGTGCCGTCCGCGGTGAACCGGTACCAGCGCCACGAGCCGTCGGCCTGCGCCTCGGCGCGCACCACCCCGTCGGCGGTCGTACGGCCCTTGCGCACGGTGACGTTCAACGGCCAGTGGTGCTGGTCGTCGACCCACATCCGGCCCTCGGGGAGGTCCGTGAAGGTGCGCGTGCCCCGCCCCATCGAGGCGCCGGGCGTGCCGGCGTGGCTGCCCGCCCACGCGTGCCAGTGGCGCCGGCCGCCGGTGGCACGGAAGACCTCCAGCGTGGGCCGCGGATGGCCGGTGCCCGCCCCGAGGGACTCGCGGCTGTAGAACGGTTTGCGGTCGGCGCCGACGAGCTCCACCTCGCCGGTGACCTTCGTCGTGACACTGCCACCGCTGTTGTACGCCGTACGCGGGTTGTTGTCCCGGTCGAGGTTGCCATGGCCGGCCCGCAACCGGCCGTTGCCGTCCGACCGCGTCCACGTTCCGTCCCGTCCCGGTGGGATGCGGCCGTCGCGCGCCGGCTTCGGCCGGTAGGTGACCGCCAGGTGGGTGCCGTCGGCGGTGCCGTCGCGGCGCAGCACGGCGATGCTCTCCGAGAGCAGCTGGCCGTTGCTGGCGATCACCCGGTGGTCGCCGTGGTGCGGTCCCGGGGCGGTGTCGGTGATCCGGTAGCCGACGCCGGCCTCGACATCGACCCGCACGCCCGGGACGACCGCGTTGTTGTGGAGCAGGCGGGCCTGCGGGGCGCCGCGGGCGTCCAGGTGGGCGTGGATGAGGTTCGGCCCGGCGGTGCCGTAGGCAGTGGCCGGCCGCAGGGACTGCTCGACGATGCGGCCATCGGGGGTCTGACGCATCATCTCCCCGGCCGCGTTGGTGAACCGGTAGTCGCCGTTGACACCATGGATCGCGGTCCACTCCCGGGATGCCTCCCCCGGCAAGCCCGCGAGGTCATGGCGGGCGGTCCCGGCGAGCAGGTCGATGTGCACCGTGCCGGCGGCGTTCCCGCTGAGGTCGGTGAGGGGGCCGCCGCGGGCGATGAGGTTTCCGCGCGCGTCGAACCGCTGCCAGGCAGTGCTCGCGGCGTCGGTGAGCTGATGCTCCCCCGCCGGTGTGCGCTGGTAGGTGAGGCGCCGCGGGTCCTGTCCCGGTGCCCGGCGCAGGTCCGCCCATCCGCCGTGCGGGTCGATCTCCACCTGGCCGAGCGGGCCGGCCTGTGGGTCACCGGGTGCGCCCCGTACGTCCAGGCCGAACCGGGTCAGGTTCCCATCGGAGTCGAACAGGCGCCACGAGCCGTCCCCGGCGGTGATCCGGTGCTCCCCGGCCGGCGTTCGCAGATAGGTGACGTCGACGTCGGCGCCGTCCGCGCCGCGCAGCACCCCCGTCCCGGCACCCGGGTCGACCTCCAACCGTCCCAGCGCGCCATGGTCGGCGCCCCGCAGCGGCACCTCGAACCGGGTCAGAGCACCGCCCGCGTCGAACTGACGCCACGAACCGTCGCCCGCGGTGATCCGGTGCGCACCACCCGGCCGCGCCGCGTAGTCGAATGGGGCCTGGTCCCCGCCCGGCGCGCGTAGCACGGCCGATCGCTCGGCGGGCACGACCTCCAATCCGCCCAGCGCACCGTCGTCGGCTCCCCGCAGGTCCAACGCGAACCGGGTCAGGGTTCCGTCCGCGTCGAACACCCGCCACGAGCCGTCCCCGGCGGTGATCCGGTGCTCCCCGGCCGGCGTTCGCAGATAGGTGACGTCGACGTCGGCGCCGTCCGCGCCGCGCAGCACCCCCGTCCCGGCACCCGGGTCGACCTCCAACCGTCCCAGCGCGCCATGGTCGGCGCCCCGCAGCGGCACCTCGAACCGGGTCAGAGCACCGCCCGCGTCGAACTGACGCCACGAACCGTCCTCGGCGGTGATCCGGTGCGCTCCGCCCGGCGCCGCCTCGTAGTCGAACGGGGCCCGCTCGCCGCCGGCGCCGTGCAGAACCGCTGTCCGCTCGCTCGGGCTGATCTCCAGCTGTCCCAGCGGTCCCGCTCCCAGCCCGGTGTCACGGACGGGTAGGCCGAAACGGGTCAGGTGGCCGTCGGCGTTGAACGCGCGCCACGTGCCGTCACCGGCGGTGATCCGGTGCTCCCCGCCCGGCCCCGCCGCGTGGTCGTAGGTGACCGGTGCCCGTCCGCCCGGGTCGTGCAGCGTCGCCCGGCCCTCGGCTGGGCCGATCTCCAGGTGGCCGAGGCGGCCCAGGGAGTCGGTGAGGGTCAGACCGCCGCTGGAGTCGGTGAGGTTGCCTTCGGCGTCGTACACGCGGTAACGGCTGGCGTCGTCCGGGTCGACGATCCGGAACCCGCCAGCGAACTCGGTGAGCTCGCCATGGAAGATCACCTCGTCGTTGGCGGCGAGGATGTGACCGCGGGGCGTCGCCCCGCCCCACAGCAGCCCACCGGAGGGGGGCTCGACGATGAGATACAGGTCGTGCGCGAGGTCACGGCTGACGATGGCCTCGCCGCGACCGCCCAGCCCGAACAGGTCACCCAGGTGACCCAGGCCGCCCAGCACGTTCATGCCGCCGAGGATCCGGGGCCGGGCGAGCAGGGAGCGGCGCAGCTCGTCGAGCTCGGCGTCGCGCAGGTGGGCCGGGTTCAGGCCGAGGGCGTCGAGGCGCTCGTCGGCGACGCCGAAGCGGGTCTGGGCGCCGGCGAGGACGGTGGTGGCGTCGAGCTGGGCGGGGGTGGCGGCGTTCTTGGCTTTGCCGCGGACGGAGGCGGGGACCGAGTTGTTGGCGCGCGAGGGTGCGTTCGGCTGCGGGTGCAGCCGGTCGTGGGCGTCCTGGGCGTCGGCGAGGTGGTGCAGCGCCATGCGGTACTGCGCCCAGGCCTGCTCCTCCGCTGCGGCGACGGGATCGGCGACCCCACGATCCCGCAGCGTGGACATGAGCTTGTTGTGCAGGGACTCCTTGATCCGCAGGTCCTTGCTGGCCTGCGCGAGGCGCAGCCCGTTCGCCGCCGGGTCCGGACCGCCCGCCGCCCGGGTGGCGTCCAGGTGCTCCCGGGCATGGCGGACGTCGCCGGTGCTGCGGGCGAGATCGTCGAGGACGGCGTCGACGTCCTTCGCTTCTGTCGACGCGGGGTGCGCGGAGCCGTCCCGCCGCGGCCCGTGCTCCGACGGGCCTCCGGGCTGCCGGGCGCCGTCCGGCGAGCCGCTGTGGAAGGGGTCGCCGTGGAAGGGGCCGCCGTGGAAGGGGCCGCCAGCGGAGGGCAGGGCTCGGGTCGGCTGAGGGTGCGCGGGCGTCGGGTCGAGGCGGGTGGAGGCGCCCGCCGTGTCCAGTCGTGGCCCGGGGCCGTGGCTCGCGGCCAGCGATGGCTCGCCCAGGCGGGCGCTCGCCCCGTCCGGGCCGGCGCTCGGCCGTGCGTGGGTCACCGCGAACTCGCCGCGGGGCGGCTCGGCGAGCAGGTCCAGTGCGCTACGGACCGGCGCCGATCGCCGGCGAGGCGGTCCCGGTTCGGGAAGATCCCGACCACGTCGGTGCGGCGCTTGACCTCCCGTC
>NZ_JALKFU020000257.1 GCF_023242965.2 Frankia sp. AgKG'84/4 | reverse complement strand
GCACGGTGGCGACCGGCGACGAACTCGTCGGCGACGGGACGGCGCCGGGCGGGCTGGCGGCCGGGCTCGGCGCCGCCGACACGGCCGGCGTGACGACCGTGCTGCTCAGGGTCGCGGCGGTCGGCTTCGCAGGCGGACCCGGCGCCACCAGCGCGACGACCATCATGAGCACGAAAAGCAAAAAGACCCCGGCAGCGATGCGGAACGCGGTCAGCCGACCAACGAACGCACTGATCCGATAGTCGATTTCGGCCATCGCCCGGTCATAGCCGGTGCGACCCGTTGGTGGACGCGTGTCCCGCACAGGTGTTTCCCCCGATTCCCCGTTGCGCACGCACGTTACCCAGCAAAGGTCGACATGCGACGACCCGTCGCACACAGAAGTTCCGACGTCGTCGTCGCGTTGCGCGAGAGGCGTGGGAGGGCAGAGATGGGTTGCCGGCGGCCGTCCTGGGCGGGCCGGGCTTCGGCCGGGTTACGCCGATCGAAGCGGGTAGGGCCGGAAGTCAGAAGTACGAGTGGATACAGGAGAGTGCTATGCGTGCACCGGCCCACGGGCACCGGGAGGTAGAGACCAAGTTCGACGTCGACTCGACGTTCGTCGTCCCGACACTGACCGGCCTCGCCGGGATCAGCTCGACCGCCGAACCGGTCGAGGAACATCTCGAAGCCATCTACTACGACACCGACGATCTTCGCCTGGCCCGCGGCCGCATCACGCTGCGCCGCCGCCAGGGCGGACATGACGCCGGCTGGCATCTCAAGCTGCCGACCTCCGGGGACGGCCGCGACGAGATCAGCCGTCCACTGGCCGCGATCGAACGCGACCCGTCCGCCGAGGGCACCGTCCCGGGCGAGCTTGCCGACATCGTCGCCGCGACCACCCGGGGCCGGCCGCTGGCCCCTGTCGCGCGGATCCGCACGACCCGGCGCGCGACCATGCTGCGCGACCTCGACGGCCGGGACGTCGCGGAACTCGCCGACGACGAGGTCCGCGCGCAGACGCTGGGCGCGTCGACGACGCTGTCGCGCTGGCGGGAGATCGAGGTCGAGGCGGTGGGCGACGATCTCCGCGTCCTGCCGGTGACCGGCAAGGCGCTGCGCAGGGCCGGGGCCCGTCCGGCGGCCGGGCCGTCCAAGCTCGCCCGGGCACTGGGGCCGCGCACGGCGCGCCCGGAGATCCCCGCCGACGGCGCCGCAGGCGAGCCGACCGCAGGCGAGAGCGTCCGGCGCTACCTGGCGGCCCACACCCAGGCCCTGCTGGCCGCCGACGCGCGGGTGCGTCTCGACGACCCGGAGTCCGTGCACGACCTGCGCGTCGCGGCCCGCCGGCTGCGCAGTTCCCTGCGCACCTTCCAGGAGCTGTTCGACGCGGCGCCGGCCGCCGCCCTGCAGGCGCGGCTACGGGAGCTGAACCTGCTGCTCAACGCGGCTCGGGACGGTGAGGTCCAGCTCGAGCGGTTCACGGCCGCGATGGCCACCGTCGATAACCGTGACCTGCTGGGCCCGGTCGCCGCGCGGGTGCAGGGCCATCTGCGCTCGCAGCACCTGCGCGGCCGGGAGCAGGCCCTGACCTGGCTGCGGGACGCGGAGTACCTCGCCTTCCTCGACGGGCTCATCGCCTTCGTCGCCGATCCGCCGTACTCCGCCCGCGGTCGCCAGCCGGCCGAGTTGGCCCTGCGCGTCCCGGTCCGCAAGGCCGACCGCAAGGTGCACCGCCGCGTCGACCGGGCGCTGCGCGCTCCCGCCGGTGACAGTCAGGACGCGGCCCTGCACGCCGCCCGCAAGGCCGCGAAGCACCTGCGTTACGCCAGCGAGGCCGTTACCCCGGTCTATGGGAAGGCCGCGGCGAAACACACCAGGCGGGCCAAGAAGATCCAGAACAGCCTGGGCGAGCACCAGGACTGCGTCGTCGCCCAAGGGGTGCTCCGCGAGTTCGCGATCGCGGCCAACCACGCCGGCGAAGCGTCGTTCGCCTACGGCCTCCTGCTGGGACGCGAGCAGGAACTGGCCCGCCGGACCCGGGACGAGTTCGCCACCGGCTGGCCGAAGCTCGCCCGCCGGCGCGACCGCCGCTGGCTGCGCTGAGCTGGGTTACGCGAGGGCGAGGGCGGTGGCGCTTGGCAGCGCAGGCACACGTGGGCACGTCGGGCTGGAGTTACGACCACTGGTCCGGCGTGCTCTACCCGCCGGGGACGCCGCCGCGGCGACGGTTGGACGTCTACGTTCGCAGTTTCGACACCGTCGAGCTGAACGCCAGTTTCTACCGCTGGCCGAAGGACGCCGCCTTCCGCCGGTTGCGGTCCCGGCTACCAACGGGTTTCGAGCTTTCCGTCAAGGCCGCTCGTGGACTCACCCACGGAAAGCGTCTGCGGGAACCGGAGGTCTGGGTCGACCGGATCGCCGCCGGCTGGCATGAGCTGGGCGATCGGCGGGCCGTTCTTCTGGTGCAGCTCGCCCCCGGCCAGGTTCGCGATGATGCCCGGCTGGAGTACTTTCTCGGCCGGCTTCCCTGGTGGTTGCGGGTGGCGGTGGAGCTCCGGCATCCGAGCTGGCACACCGAGCCGGTGTTCGAGATGCTCGCGCGGCATCAGGCCGCGTACTGCGTGATGAGCGGCGCCGACCTGCCGTGTGTGCTCGAAGCAACGGCGCCGTTCGTCTATGTCCGGCTGCATGGTCCGGACCACCATCATCTTTATGGCGGTTCCTACGGCGAGAACGACCTTCGCTGGTGGGCGGACCGGGTCCGTGAATGGCTGGAGGCCGGCCACGACACGTATGTCTACTTCAACAACGACGGCGGCGGGCATGCCGTCAACAACGCCCGCCGCCTACGTGAGCTTCTCGATCACTGACGACGTCACTTACGACTGGGGCTGATGCCCCCACCAGCAGCGGCGGCGGCCCAGATCGCCGCCATAACCACTTTATTCCGGTACTTGGCCCGCAAATCACCCTTTAGTTCGAGCACACGCGGTGTCCCCCTCGGCCGGCCGGGTGTCTTGCCGGTCACGTCCAGGGGATGCGTACCGCGCCGCCCGCCGGAGCGAACAGCGCCGGCGATGACCTGGGTAGGAGACTTGGGTAGGTCGAGGAAAGGAGCCAGATCATGGGGAACGACAGCCGTCGACCGGAGGACACCGCCGCGAAGGTCTCCGCGGGCTGGCGGGACCCCGCGCGTCACGGCGGGGAACAGGGTCCGCTGGACGACGACGTCCTCGCCGAGCGGACCGAGCAGGAGCGCGTCGACGCCGGCCTCCCGCACGCGGAAGCTGACCGGCCGAACATCGACCGCGCCTCCTGAACGACCCGCCCTCTCGTTACGGCCGGGTCGGCGTCCTCATCCGGGGGCGCCGGTCCGGCCGAGGAGCCGCCCGACCGGCGAGGCGTCGAGCTGGGCCAGCAGATCGTCCGGCCCCTCGTAGACCGCGGCGGTGCCGGCCTCGCACAGCTCGTCCCGCCCGATCCCGCCGGTCAACACGGTCACACACGTGACACCGGCGCGGCCGGCCGCCAAGACGTCCCAGCGGGTGTCGCCGACCATCACGGCGTCCGCCGGTTCGACGCCGGAGCGCTCCAGCGCCACTTGGACGATGTCGGGTGCCGGCTTGGCCGTGTCCGCGTCGGACGAGGACGTCACCGCGCTCAGGCAGTCGTCGACGTCAAGGGCCTCCCGTAGCGCACGCAGCTCGTCCGCCGGCGCCGAGGTGGCCAGCACGACCTGCGCACCGTGAGCGCGTCGTCATCGGCCGACCAGCCCGGCCGCGTGGCCGCCCAGCTCTCGGCATCACGCGGGGTGTGTCCGGCATTGACAAGGCGGATGACCAGGAAAGCGGTGTCGACCCATTCCGCCGCCGCACCCGGAAATCCCCAGTCGATCACGTGAACCTCATCGGCGGCGCCAATGATGAACTGGTCGCCGTGCAGATCCGTGTGCACAAGCCGGTCACCCTCGACGGCCTCCGGTGCCAGCGATGCCCACCGGTGCATTTGGTCGACGTCAACGCTGGCGACGGCATCCGGGGCGATGCCTCGAAGACGATGCCACCAGTCCTGGACGGACCACCGATCACGCAGCCCGCGTACTCCGGGCGCTGGTAGAACGTTGATCCGGTCGAGCATCCGCCCAACTACGGCGAGGTCTACCGAACCTGATGCGAGGTCAGCGGGCCGGCCGAGGAGGTGTTCGAAGCCGACGACGAGCCACGGATCACCGTCGACTTCGACATCCTCGGCAAAGATCATAGTCGGCGCGATGCCCGGAGCGAGCGTCCCAGCCGTGCTCTCGTTGCGTAGCCAGCGCATACGCCGACTGATCCCGCGAACCGCTTTGACAAACACCGGCCCGGCCTCGCCACGGACAACGGCGGCAAAGTCGTTGTTCTGCCCGACCTGGATAGCCGTGGCGGACTCCACCGAGCCAAGGTGACGCCCAGCCGCCTCACGCACAACGGCGGGAAGCGCCTCCCAGACGTCGCCCATCGGCTTGGTCCTTCCTGGCTGCGGGGCCTGGATCAGCGTACGGCCGATTGACCGAAAATTCGGCTTTACCACGCCGGGCTGGTGCTTCCCGGATCCGGGAAGCACCTCCTGCCAGCCATGGCCATTTGGCACCCTCAGCGTTACGCGCTCCCGCCACGCGAGTGGGGCTGCGAGAAACCATGGGCCACGCACCACGAGACAAGTTGCCCTACCTGGACTGGGTTCGCCGCGCTGTCCGGTGTGACCGAGGGCGCCCGGTCGCGTTCGCCCACCCACGACAGAGCCATCCACTTGATCTCTTCGTTCTCGGATTCCATGGCTGCGGTCTGGGCTTGCAGCCATCCCGTGAACATCGCGGCTCAGGCGCCAAACCGGTCCGAACGGTCTCCAAGCCAGCCCGGGGCGTCTCGGCCGGCAGCAACCGCGTCAACAAGCGTGCAGGCATCCCCGGCCTTGGCATCGAGGACCGGAGTCGGGTTCGGCGGTGCGGGAGTTCGCAGAATCGCCCGAGCGGACCGCGCCGGTTGCACGCCCTCCGACCCGTCGGCCCGGCTCCCGCAGCCCGCAGCCATGACCGCGGCCACAAGCGCCAATGATGCGTACCGTGTCCTCATCTGTCCCTCTCAGTGAAGGGGGACAGGTTACCGGCGAGTCGCGGGAGCCCTGTACAGGCGTCCGGTGCGCTCGGCAGGGCAGAGAACGGCCGAGACGGTTACCTCAGTTGCGCCTTGCTCGACCCGACGTCCATACCCTGCCCACGCCGAAGCTGGAGGCGCCTCGGGGAGAGGTCGAGGTGAACGCGTTGCGCCTGGGCAGAAGCCACGACACACCAGAACACCCGGGAAGATCGTTGCGGAGGATGAGAGATTCGAACTCTCGAGGGGTTGCCCCCAACACGCTTTCCAAGCGTGCGCCCTAGGCCACTAGGCGAATCCTCCGTCGTGGAGCCTATCTGATCCACGTGGGTGCGTGGTCTGCGGGTGGGGGTGGGGGGCCTCGCCGTTCGTGATCCGCCAGGGACCGCTAGACTGCGGGCAGACCCCTCGTGCGGCGCTACCCTCGTGAACTCCCCCAGGGCCGGAAGGCAGCAAGGGTAAGCGGGCTCTGGCGGGTGTGCGGGGGGTCCCTTCGTTTCGCCGATCTTCTCGTTGAGCACGTCGAGCACGCGGAGCAGGCCAGTGAGCGCAGCGCTGTACAACCGGTACCGTCCCGCGACGTTCGCACAGGTCGTCGGTCAGGAGCATGTGACCGACGCGCTACGCAAGGCGCTGACCACCGGTCGGCTGCACCATGCCTACCTGTTCAGCGGGCCGCGGGGCTGCGGGAAGACGTCCTCGGCGCGCATCCTGGCCGCCTCGCTGAACTGCGTGAACGGCCCGACACCGGAGCCGTGCGGGGTCTGCGACGAGTGCGTCGGCATCCGGACCGGGTCCTCGATGGACGTCACCGAGATCGACGCGGCCTCCCACGGGCTCGTCGACGATGCTCGTGACCTGCGTGAACGGGCCTTCTTCGCGCCGGCGTCGGCGCGGTTCAAGGTGTTCGTGGTCGACGAGGCGCACATGGTCACGGCGGCGGCGTTCAACGCGCTGCTGAAGGTCGTCGAGGAGCCGCCGCCGTACCTGAAGTTCGTCTTCGCCACCACCGAGCCGGACAAGGTCATCGCGACGATCCGGTCCCGCACCCACCACTACTCCTTCCGGCTCGTCCCGCCGGCGGTGCTGCGCAGCCACCTGGCGTCGGTGTGCGAGCAGGAGGGGGTGCACGTCGAGTCGTCGGTGCTGCCGCTGGTGGTGCGTGCCGGCGCCGGCTCCGTGCGGGACTCGCTGTCCGTGCTCGACCAGCTGATCGCCGGTGCCGACGATGCCGGGCTGAGCTACGAGCGCGCGGTGGCGCTGCTCGGCATGACCGACGGCGTGCTGCTCGACGAGACGGTCGACGCCCTCACCCGGCATGACGGCGCGGGCCTGTTCACCGTCGTCGACAAGGTGGTCTCCGCCGGGCACGATCCGCGGCGCTTCGCCACCGATCTGCTCGACCGGTTCCGCGACCTCATCGTGCTCGCGGCCGTCCCGGACGCCGCCGACCGCGGCCTGCTGGAGTCCTTCTCCCCCGACCAGATCGACCGGATGCGCACCCAGTCCGTCTCGGTCGGCCCGGCGGAGCTGTCCCGCACCGCCGACCTGCTGCACGACGGTCTGGTCGAGATGCGCGGCACGACGAGCCCCCGGCTGATGCTGGAACTCATCCTCGCCCGGGCCCTGCTGCCCGGTGCCTCGGCTGACCCGGCAGCGCTCCTGACCCGGTTGGAGCGACTGGAACGCCGCGCCGTGCTCGACGGCCCGGAACTGGCCGCCGGACATGCGGCCGTCGCCCAGGCGACCGGTCATCAGGCCAGTGCTCACCAGGCATCCCCGGTCCCGTCCACGGGCGGTCACCATCCGGCGCCGGCAGTACCGGCCGGTGCCGCCGTGGCCGCAGTACCCGGTCACGCCCCTGCGGCTGGTCACGCCCCAGCGGGCGGTCACGCCCCTGCGGGCGGTCGGTCATCGGCGCCCGTTCATGCTCTGGCCGGCGCGGTGAGTCCCGGTCAGGTGGCACCCGGGCCCGCAGTGGGTGGTCCCCCGGGTTGGGCACCGACCTCGACCGGCCCGCAGGGGTCGTTCGCTGGTCAGCCCGCGGGCGGCGGTGGCCAGGGCGGAGCCAACCGGGCGGCGGCGGCACCGCCGGGCGGCGGCAGCGCGGCGGCCGGTAC
>NZ_JALKFU020000256.1 GCF_023242965.2 Frankia sp. AgKG'84/4 | reverse complement strand
GGCCTCGGCCAGCGGGCGGCGTTCCAGGGCGACGGCGGCCTGGGCGGCGAAGGCGTTGAGGATCCGCCGGTCGGCGGCTGGCAGCGGCCGGCCGGTCAGCACGAGCGCCAGATCGTCGCCGATCGACACCTCGACCGCCCCGTCCTCCGGCTGCGCGCACGGATCCGGCCCCACGGACAGCACGGTCCGCCAGCCCGCGGTACCGGTGCCGGTGCCGGTGCCGGTACCGGTACCGGTGGCTTCGCCGTCAGCTGCGGCTGCGGTGGTCGTGGTGGCGTCGGGTTGGGCGCGTTCCAGGAGGGTCGCGGAGCTCATGGCGAAGGTTTCGCGGGCGCGGTCGAGCAGGGCGGGCAGGGCGTCCTCGCCGCGTAGGACGCTGCTGGCGAGCATCGACAGGGTCGCCGCCTCCGCCGAGGCGCGCACGGCCTGGCCGTAGCGGCGGGCGGAGGTGTCGACGACGCGGCTGACCATGGCGGCGACGAGGACGAAGCCGGCGAGGGCGAGGGTGTCGTTGGTGTCCGAGATCGACCAGCGGTGCAGCGGCGGCGCGAAGTAGTAGTTCAGCAGCATGGCGCTGGCCAGCGCGGACAGCAGCGCGGGCCAGAAGCCGCCGACGATCGACACGGCCACCACAATGATCAGGTAGCCGAGGATGTCGATGGCCAGGTTCACGGTGTCGCGGCCCTGGACGAGCAGCGCGGTCAGCGCCGGCAGCAGCGCGAGGGTGAGCGCGGTGGCGACGAGCCGGCGGCGCGGCGTGAGGCCACTGCGGCGGACCCGCGGCAGCCGCCAGCCGGAGCCGACCTCGGCGTGGGTGACCATGTGCACGTCGATCGGGCCGGACCGGTTCGTCGTCGTCACGCCGATGCCGGGGCTCAGGATGCGGGCGAGACGGCCGCGGCGGCTCGCGCCGAGCACGAGCTGGGTGGCGTTCGACGCGCGGGCGAAATCGAGCAGCGCCGCCGGGACGTCGTCGCCGACGACCTGGTGGAAGCTGCCGCCGAGGCTCTCGGCCAGGGAGCGCTGGCGTGATAGTGCCCCGGGGTCGGCGCCGGTGAGCCCGTCAGAGCGCACGACGTGCACCGCGAGCAGTTCCGCGCCCCGGCCGCGGGCGGCGATGCGGGCGGCGCGGCGGATCAGCGTGTCACCCTCGGGGCCGCCGGTGAGCGCGACGACGACCCGCTCCCTGGTCTCCCAGACGCCGCCGATGCCATGCTCGGCGCGGTAACGGTCGAGCTGGTCGTCGACCTTGCCGGCAAGCCACAGCAGCGCGAGTTCGCGCAGCGCGGTGAGGTTACCGAGGCGGAAGTAGTTCGCCAGCGCGGCGTCGATCCGGTCCGCGGCGTAGATGTTGCCGTGCGCCATCCGGCGCCGCAGCGCCTCGGGGGCCATGTCGACGAGCTCGACCTGGTCGGCCTGGCGGACCACCGCGTCGGGGACGGTCTCCCGCTGGGGGACCCTCGTGATCGTCTCGACGACGTCGTTGAGGGACTCCAGGTGCTGGACGTTGACGGTGGAGATGACGTCGATGCCGGCGGCGAGCAGCTCCTCGACGTCCTGCCAGCGCCGGGTGTTGCGGCTGCCCGGGACGTTCGTGTGGGCGAGTTCGTCGACGACCGCGACCTGCGGCGCGCGGGCGAGGATCGCGTCGAGGTCCATCTCGGTGAACGTCGCGCCACGGTGGTCGAGGAAACGGCGGGGGAGGAGCTCCAGGCCGTCGAGCATGGCGGCGGTCTGCGGCCGGCCGTGGGTCTCGATCAGGCCGACGACGACGTCGGTGCCGCGGTCGCGGCGGCGGCGTGCCTCGTCGAGCGCGGCGTACGTCTTGCCGACCCCGGGCGCGGACCCCAGGTAGATGCGCAGAGTTCCTCGTCCCACACCACCTATCGTGCACCCGTCCGGGCTGCACGGGAACCGCCGGAAGGGCCGGTTGGCCACTTTTTCCAGATCGATGTTAGCGACCTGTGAGAATCCGGTGCGCCGCTGTTAGAACCCTGTGAGAAAGAGCCCGTTTCGGCTTTCGTCGCGTTTAACTTGGAGCCCTGCCGGGGTGAAGGAGGGGGCGCATGCAAGACGTGGTCTACGTCCTGCTGACGCTGGGTTGTTTCGCGCTACTGGCGCTTGTCCTGCGAGGAGTAGAAAGGCTGTGAACGCGGAGAACATCGCCGGCCTGGTGCTGTCGATCGTACTCGGGATATTCGTGCTCGCCGCGCTGCTGTTCCCGGAGCGTTTCTGATGTCCACGAACGTCGCCGGTGTCCTCGCGGTGGCACTGCTGGTCGCGGCGCTCGTGCTCACCTATCGGCCGTTCGGTGACTACCTGTACCGGGTGTATACGGATCGGCGTCACCTGCGGATCGAGCGGGTGATCTACCGGCTGACCGGCGTGCACCCGGACACCGGCCAGCGGTGGCCGGTGTATGCCCGCAGCGTGCTGGCCTTCTCGCTGGTCAGCGTTCTGCTGCTGTATCTGCTGCAACGCGTGCAGGCCGCATTGCCGCTCGGCCTGGGCTTTCCCGGGGTGGACTCGCCGCTGGCCTGGAACACCGCGGTCAGCTTCACGACGAACACCAACTGGCAGGCGTACTCCGGCGAGTCGACCATGGGCCACCTCGTCCAGATGGCCGGCCTCGCCGTGCAGAATTTCCTTTCCGCCGCGGTGGGCATCTCTGTCGCGATCGCCGTGGTGCGCGGTCTGGCGCGCCGCCGCACCGTGGGCAGTGGCAGTGGCAGTGGCAGTGGCAGTGGCAGTGGCGGGATGCGCGAGTCCACGGGCGCGGTGCGTGCCGGCGAGACGCGTGCTGGTGAGACGCGTGCTGGCGGGGTTCCGGATGGCGTGGGAGATGAGCTGGGCAACTTCTGGGTCGACCTGACGCGGACGGTGATCCGCGTTCTGCTGCCGGTGTGTGTGCTGGCCGCGATCGTGCTGATCGCCGGTGGGGCGATCCAGAACCTGCATGGCGCTCGCATCGTCGACACCCTCGCCGGCGGCCATCAGACGATCACCGGTGGGCCGGTCGCCAGCCAGGAGGCGATCAAGGAATTCGGGACCAACGGCGGCGGGTTCTACAACGTCAACTCGGCGCATCCGTTCGAGAACCCGACGTCGTGGACGAACCTGTTCGAGATCTACCTGCTGCTCGCGATCGCCTTCTCGCTGCCGCGGGCCTTCGGCCGCATGGTCGGCGACCGTCGCCAGGGCCTGGCGATCGTCTCGGTGATGGCCGTGCTGGCACTGGGCAGCTTCGCCGTCGGCGCCGCGTTCCAGGCCGTCCACCACGGCACCGTGCCGACGGCGGTCGGCGCCGCGACGGAGGGCACCGAGACCCGCTTCGGCGTGCCGAACTCGTCGTTGTTCGCCAGCGCCACGACCCTGACCTCGACCGGCGCCGTCAACTCGTTCCACGATTCCTACACCAGCCTCGGCGGCGCCACGCTGCTGTTCAACATGATGCTCGGCGAGGTCGCCCCGGGTGGCACCGGCTCGGGCCTCTACGGAATGCTGGTGCTGGCCGTCGTGACCGTTTTCGTCGCCGGTCTGATGATCGGGCGGACACCGGAATACCTCGGCAAACGGATCGGCTCACGGGAGATCCGGTTCGCCGCGCTCTACTTTCTCATCACCCCGGTTCTCGCGCTGCTCGGTACCGGAATCGCGATGGGACTGCCCGGTGAACGGGCCAGCATGCTCAACTCCGGCGCGCACGGACTGTCCGAGGTGCTCTACGCGTTCACGTCGGCGGCGAACAACAACGGTTCGGCGTTCGCCGGTATCAGCGTGAACACCACCTGGTACAACACCGCGCTGGGCCTCGTGATGCTGTTCGGCCGCCTGCTGCCGATGTTGTTCGTGCTGGCCATGGCCGGGTCGTTCGCCCGCCAGGAACCGGCGCCGGTGACCGCGGGCACCCTGCCCACGCACCGGCCGCAGTTCGCCGGGATGCTCGCCGCCGTCGCGGTGGTCCTCGTCGCGCTGACCTTCTTCCCGGCCCTCGCGCTCGGCCCGCTCGCGGAAGGGATCCACTCGTGAGCACCACCCTGATCGCCGCGTCCGGCAACGGTCGCGGCCCTGGCAACACAGGCGCAACCGGGTCCGGCCTGGACTCCGGAGCCGGTCCGCGGCGCGTCGGCGGCGGGCTGCTCGACCCGGGCCAGCTGCTGCGCGGCCTGCCCTCGGCGTTGCGCAAGCTCGATCCGCGCACGCTCTGGCACAACCCGGTCATGCTCATCGTCGAGGTCGGCGCGGTGTTCACCACCGTGCTGGCGGTCGCGGACCCGTCGGTGTTCGGCTGGCTGATCACCGGCTGGCTGTGGTTGACGGTGGTGTTCGCGAACCTGGCCGAGGCGGTCGCGGAAGGACGGGGCAAGGCCCAGGCGGCGGCGCTGCGCCGGACCCGCACGGACACGATCGCCCACCGGCTCACCGGCTGGTCCCCCGGTGACCCGCTGGAGGCGGTCCCGGATACGGGGACCTCCGCTCACGCCGGCGCGACCCTCCACGGTGGGGTGACGATCGCGGAGGTCGCGGCGCCGCGGCTCGCACGCGACGACTACGTCGTGGTGGCCGCCGGGGAGCTCATCCCCGGTGACGGTGACATCGTCGAGGGCATCGCCAGCGTGGACGAGTCGGCGATCACGGGCGAGTCGGCGCCGGTGATCCGGGAGTCCGGCGGCGACCGCTGCTCGGTGACGGGCGGGACGAAGGTGCTCTCCGACCGGATCGTCGTGCGGATCACCCAGCAGCCCGGCGAGAGCTTCATCGACCGGATGATCAGCCTGGTTGAGGGCGCCGACCGCCGTCGCACCCCCAACGAGATCGCGCTGAACATCCTCCTCGCGGCGCTGACCGTCATCTTCCTGCTCGCCGTCGCCACCCTGCAGCCGCTGGCGATCTACACGAAGGCGCAGCAGCCCGCGATCCCCGACTCCGCCGCGCTCACCGGCCACGGGATCAGCGGCATCGTGCTGGTGTCACTGGTCGTCTGTCTGATCCCCACGACGATCGGGGCACTGCTGTCCGCGATCGGCATCGCCGGGATGGACCGGCTGGTGCAGCGCAACGTCCTCGCGATGAGCGGCCGGGCCGTCGAGGCCGCCGGCGACGTCGGCACCCTGCTGCTCGACAAAACCGGAACCATCACGTTCGGTAACCGGCAGGCGCGTGCTTTCCTTCCCGTTGACGATGTCGACCCGGCGATGCTCGCCGACGCCGCCCAGCTGTCCTCGCTGGCCGACGAGACACCCGAGGGCCGCTCCGTGGTCGTGTTCGCCAAGGAGCATCACGGCCTGCGGGAACGCTCGCCGGGTGAGCTGCGCGCGGCGACCTTCGTCCCGTTCACCGCGCAGACCAGGATGTCCGGGGTCGACCTGGCCGATCCGGACGTCGACTCCGGGGCTGGGACGGCCGGCCCGCGCCGCCAGATCCGCAAGGGAGCGGCGAGCGCGGTCGTGGCCTGGGTCCACGCGGCCGGCGGCGCGGTGTCCCCGCGGCTCGGCGAGATCGTGGACGGCATCTCCGCGGCCGGCGGCACCCCGCTGGTGGTCGCCGAGACCACCACTGCCGGCGGTGCCCGGGTGCTCGGCGTCATCGAGCTCGCGGACGTGGTGAAGACCGGCATGCGGGAGCGGTTCGACGAGATGCGCCGGATGGGCATCCGCACCGTCATGATCACCGGCGACAACCCGCTGACCGCGAAGGCGATCGCGCGGGAGGCCGGCGTCGACGACTTCCTCGCCGAGGCCACCCCGGAGGACAAACTCGCCCTCATCCGCGCCGAGCAGGCCAAGGGACACCTCGTCGCGATGACCGGCGACGGCACGAACGACGCCCCCGCGCTTGCTCAGGCCGACGTCGGCGTGGCGATGAACACCGGCACGTCGGCCGCCAAGGAGGCCGGGAACATGGTCGACCTCGACAGCGACCCGACGAAGCTGATCGAGATTGTCGAGATCGGCAAGCAGCTGCTCATCACCCGCGGGGCGCTGACCACGTTCTCCATCGCGAACGACGTCGCGAAGTACTTCGCGATCATCCCGGCGATGTTCGCCGGGGTCTACAGCGGGCTGGACCGGCTCAACATCATGCGCCTGGCCACGCCGGAGTCGGCGATCCTCTCGGCGGTCATCTTCAATGCCCTGGTCATCGTCGCCCTGATCCCGCTGGCGCTACGCGGTGTCCGGTACGTGCCGAGCAGTGCGTCGGCGCTGCTGACCCGCAACCTGTCCCGCTATGGCCTCGGCGGCATCATCGCCCCGTTCGTCGGAATCAAGATCATCGATCTGTTGCTGCAGTTCGTCCCGGGGGTGGGCTGACCATGTTCGCGCGACTTCCCGGCTGGGCCCGCCAGCACCTGGCCGCCCTGCGGATCCTGCTCGTGTTCACCGTCGTCGTCGGCCTCGCCTACCCGCTGGCGATCCTCGCCGTCGCCCAGCTGCCCGGCCTGCGCGACCGGGCTGACGGCTCGATCGTCACCGACGCCGCCGGCCGCCCGGTCGGCTCCTCGCTCATCGGCCAGTCGTTCACCGACGCGACGGGCCGGCCAGTCGCGGACTACTTCCAGAGCCGCCCGTCGGCGGCCGGTGACGGCTACGACCCGACGTCCACCTCGGCGTCGAACCTCGGCCCCGAGGACGTCGTCGACACCTTCGACGACCCGCGGACCAGCACCGACGACGAGAGCCGGCAGAGCCTGCTCACCCAGGTCTGCGCCCGCAGCCGCGCCGTCGGCGAGGCGGACGGCGTCGACGGCCGTCGGCCGTACTGCACCGTGCGCGGGGTCGGCGCAGTACTCGCCGTCTACCACGCCGGACCGGGGTTCTCCGGCCGGGTGACGAAGGTGGTGAGCGTGAACGAGCTGTGCCCGCAGCGGCCGTTCCTCGTGACCTACGGCGGTGTGCCGGTGACCTGCCGCACGCTGACCGACGACATCGCCGCCGGCCAACGGGTGCTCATCCGCGGCGACGCGCCCGCACGTCCGGCTGTGCCCGCCGATGCGGTGACCGCCAGCGGCAGCGGCCTCGACCCACAGATCAGCACGGCCTACGCTGACGTCCAGGTCGCCCGGGTCGCCCGCGCCCGTGGGCTGCCAGCCGCGCGGGTCCGATCGCTGGTCGAGGCGCACACGAGCGGCCGGGCGCTCGGCTTCCTCGGTGAGCCGGTGGTCAACGTGCTGAACCAGCCGCGGCTTGGTGTACGCCTGGCCGCCGCGGCTGAACTGGGCCGTCCAGACCTCGTTGACCTCGTTGAACGC
>NZ_JALKFU020000255.1 GCF_023242965.2 Frankia sp. AgKG'84/4 | reverse complement strand
GCCGGGGCCACCGCGACGGCCACGCGGGCGGCCTTCGCCGCGACCGCCGTGCTCGTGCCGCTCGTGCCGGTCCTGCCGCTCGTGGGGACCGCCGCGCTCGGCGCGACTGGTCCGGTCCCGGCCCGGGGGCCCCCACTGCCCGGTGGTGGGAGCCAGCCGCTCGGCGCAGCCGGCCATTGATTCGAGGAACTCCGAGAGCCGCGCCGGATCGAACGGCAGCCCTCGTCCCCCTCCGCCCCAGGAACCCCAGGGGCCGGGAATCGCTTGCGATGTCATGATCATTTCCTTTCGCTGTGGCCCGGAGGCCGCCTTCCCCGGGGCGATCCCGACGAAGGTCACATCACTCGATTGCCAACCGCGGCCATTTGGCCGCCCTGGCGTACGCTCACGATATATCGCGATGCTACTTCCGGCAAGTCTCCGGACGAAGCCGTACGCCTCACCAGCGCCGATCGCGCTCGGATTCCGTAGGATTGGACCGTGATCATTTCTGTGTCCGGGGAGAACGGGCACGACGGGGACCCCGTCACCCCGCTCGAAGCGGCCTTCGAGGAACGTGCCTGCGCCCAGCGCGCCGGCACGGGCGTGTTCATCGAAGGGGTGAACCTGGCCCTGCTCGGCCGCGTCGAGCAGCTGCGTATCCGCCCCACCAACGCGTCCGGCACAGTCGAGGACGACGGGCCGCAGGAGGTGCGCCTCGAGGCCGCCGACGACGGCCCCCGCACCGGCTGCACCTGCCCCGAGGGCGCCACCGGCTCGTTCTGCCGGCACGCCGTCGCCGTCGCCCTGGTCGCGACCGGCTCCGCCGGCCTCGCCGAGGACGACGAGGACGCCGACGAGGAGACCGGCGGGATCATCGTCGAGAGCTCGTTGTTCGCCGACGATCCCGTGCACGCGGCGATGCGGGTGTTCCTCAGCCGGGTGCCCCGGGGGGAGCTCGTCGAGACCCTGCTCGACGCCGCGGAGGAGAACGAGGCGGTCGCGGACGCCCTGTGGGAGGCCACCGTCGCCTGGCACGGTCGCCAGCACGGCGCCGCCCCGTCCACCTGACGGCACAGCGGCGCCGCGCCGCCGCAACACGGTGGGCCGCCATCAGCGACCCACCCGCGGTGATGCGGTGGACCGCCGTCAGCGACCCACCGGCGGTCTACTCGACCGTGACCGACTTCGCCAGGTTCCGCGGCTGGTCGACGTCCAGACCGCGGGCCAGGGCCAGCTCGCAGGCGAACACCTGCAGCGGCAGCGTCGTCACCAACGGCGCGAACAGCGAGGCGGTGGCCGGCACGCGGATCAGGTGGTCCGCGTACGGCTCCACCGCCACGTCACCGTCCTCGGCGATCACGATGGTCCGCGCGCCCCTCGCCCGGACCTCCTGGATGTTCGAGACGATCTTGCCGTGCAGGTTCGCCCGGCCGCGCGGCGAGGGCACGATGACCAGCACCGGCAGGCCCGGCTCGATCAGCGCGATCGGGCCGTGCTTCAACTCGCCCGCCGGGAAGCCCTCGGCGTGCATGTACGCGAGCTCCTTGAGCTTCAGCGCCCCTTCCAGCGCCACCGGGTAGCCGACGTGGCGGCCGAGGAACAGCACCGCCTTCGCCCCCGCCAGGCTGCGGGCGAGCTCCCGCATCGGCTCGAGCCGGGCGAGCGTGCGCTCCACCAGCTCGGGCGTGCGCTGCAACCGCTCGACGTAGGCGGCCACCTCGTCGCCGTAGAGCACCCCGCGCACCTGCGCCAGGTACAGGCCGACGAGCAGGCAGGCCGCGACCTGGCCGAGGAAGGTCTTGGTCGAGGCGACCCCGACCTCCGGCCCGCAACGGGTGTAGAGCACCGCGTCGGACTCTCGCGGGATGGTCGACCCGTTGGTGTTGCAGATCGCCAGCACCCGGGCCTTCTGCTCACGGGCGTGCTTGACGGCCATCAGCGTGTCGAGGGTCTCCCCGCTCTGGCTGATCGCGATGACGAGGGTGGAGCGGTCGAGCACCGGGTCTCGGTACCGGAACTCCGAGGCCATCTCCACCTCGCAGGGCAGCCTGGTCCAATGCTCGACCGCGTACTTCGCGATGAGGCCGGCGTGGTACGCGGTGCCGCAGGCGACGATGAAGACCTTGTCGACGTCGCGGAAGTCCTGGGCGGACAGCCGCTCCTCGTCCAGCACGATCGCGCCGTCGGCGGACAGCCGCCCGCGCAGCGTGTCGGCGAGCGCGGTCGGCTGCTCGTTGATCTCCTTGAGCATGAAGTACGGGTAGCCGCCCTTCTCCGCGGCGCTGGCGTCCCAGTCGACGTGGTAGCGGCGGCCCTCGACGATCTCGCCGTCGAAGTCGGTGACGGTCACGCCGTCCCGGCGGGCCTCGACCACCTGGTCCTGCCCGATCTCCAGAGCCTCCCGGGTGTGCGCGATGAACGCGGAGACGTCGCTGGCGAGGAATGCCTCGCCCTGGCCGAGCCCGACGACCAGCGGGCTGTTGCGGCGCGCGCCGACGACCACCTCGGGGTAGTCCCGGTGCAGCACCACGAGGGTGAAGGCGCCCTCGAGCCGCCGGCAGACCCGGCGCAGCGCGCCGGTCAGCGGGTGGGCGCCCGCTGCGGCCCGCGGCGGGGCCACCGGCTGCTCGGGAACCACGCCGGCCTCCGCGCCGGCGAGCTCGATCTCGAGCAGGTGGGCGACGACCTCGGTGTCCGTCTCGCTGGCCAGCTCGTGCCCGACCCCCTCGAGCTCGGCCCGCAGGGCGGCGAAGTTCTCGATGATGCCGTTGTGGATGACGGCGATCGCTCCGGTGCAGTCCGTGTGGGGGTGGGCGTTCACGTCGGTCGGGCCGCCGTGGGTGGCCCAACGCGTGTGCCCCATCCCGGTGGTGCCGGGCATCGGGTTCATCTCCGGACCCTCGGAGAGCAGCTTCTCGAGGTTCGCGAGTTTGCCCGCGCGACGCGCCGTCCGCAACGCCCCGGCGCCGACCACCGCCACGCCGGAGGAGTCGTAGCCGCGGTATTCCAGCCGCCGCAGACCGTTCAGCGCGACGTCCAGAGCCGACTGGTCACCGACGTAACCGATGATCCCGCACATGCGCTCAGCGTACGCAGGTCGCGCCCGACCCACCCAGACGCCCGGCCGAACGCACCCCATGTTGTCCCAACGTGGCCTCAGCGGCGGGTGATGCTACCCGGAGTGGTCGAAACCAGACGGTCCAGCCGAGACCGACGGATCCGGGTGTTGTCTCAGCCGACGGCGGGCAGGGCCTCGCGGACGGTCGCGGCGAGTCGCTGGGCGGTCTCCCGGGCGACGGCGTCGGTCTGCGCCTCCACCATGACCCGCACGAGCGGCTCGGTGCCGGAGGGGCGCAGGAGCACCCGCCCCGCGTCGCCGAGCTCCGCCTCCACCTCGGCCACGGCCGCGCGCAGCTCCGGCGAGGCCTGCACCCGGGTGCGGTCCACCCCCCGGACGTTGACGAGCACCTGCGGCAGCCGGGTCATGACCTTCGCGAGCTCGCCGAGCGGCTGACCGGTCTCGGCGACCCGGCCGAGCAGCTGCAGCGCCGTGAGGAGCCCGTCACCGGTCGTCGCGTGGTCGAGGAAGAGCACATGCCCGCTCTGCTCGCCGCCGAGCACGTAGCCGCCGGCGCGCATCGCCTCCAACACGTACCGGTCTCCGACCGGGGTGGTGACCACGGTGATGCCGGCCTCGCGCATCGCGTGCCGGAACCCGAGGTTCGACATCACGGTGACGACGACCGTGCCCGCGGCCAGGTCACCGCGTTCGGCCAGGGCGATCGCGCAGATGGCGAGGATCTGGTCGCCGTCGATGACCTCGCCAGCGGCGTCGACCGCGAGACAGCGGTCCGCGTCGCCGTCGTGCGCGATACCGACGTCGGCGCCCTGCGCCACGACGGCGTCCCGCAGGCTGTCCAGATGGGTGGCGCCACTGCCGTCGTTGATAGCGTTGCCGTCACCGTCCGCGTGCAACGCGATGACGTCGGCGCCGGCGGCGCGCAGGACCCGCGGGGCCAGCGCCGAAGCGGCGCCCTGGGCGCAGTCGACGACGACGCGCAGGCCGTCCAGCCGCGCCGGCAGGCTGGTCAGGAGATGGTCGGCGTACCGGTCGACCAGGGCGGGTTCGTCACGCACCCGGCCGACGTCGCGTCCCACCGGACGGCGCCGCGACGGCCGCGCCATCTGCCGCTCGATGGCATCCTCGACGTCGTCGGGCAGCTTGAGGCCGCCGGCGGCGAACAGCTTGATGCCGTTGTCGGGCATCGGGTTGTGGCTGGCGGAGAGCATCACGCCAAAGGTCGCTCCGCTACTCGCCACCGCGTGCGCGACGGCGGGGGTCGGCGCGACACCGATCCGGGCTACGTCAGCACCCGACGCGGCCAGCCCGGCGACGACCGCCGCCTCCAGGAACTCACCGGAGGGCCGGGTATCCCGGCCGACGACCACCAGCGGACGGCGACCGTCCGCTCCGGCCGGCGCGCCCAGGCCGCCAAGCTGCTCCACGGCCGCGGCGGCCAGCGAGAGCGCCTGCTCCGCGGTCAGGTCGACGTTGGCGACGCCACGAACGCCGTCGGTGCCGAAGAGCCTCGCCACTGAGGTCTCCCATAGGTCGAAGTCCAGGTGGAGACCCAGGCGCGCTCCCGGCGGCCGACGCCCCCACCCGCCCGCGCGTCCGGGGCCACCCGAACGCGCCGACGGAGGAGACGCAGGGTCAGCGCTTGCTGTACTGCGGAGCCTTACGGGCCTTCTTCAGGCCGTACTTCTTGCGCTCCTTGACCCGGGCGTCACGGGTCAGGAAGCCGGCCTTCTTCAGAGTAGGCCGCGACTCCTCCTCCGCCAGCGTCAGCGCACGGGCGATGGCGAGTCGCAGCGCGCCCGCCTGGCCCGAGATGCCGCCGCCGTGCAGCCGCGCGACGATGTCGTACGACTCGGCCTTGTCAAGCACCTTGAGCGGCTCGTTGACGAGCTGCTGGTGCACCTTGTTCGGGAAGTATTCCTCGAGCGTCCGCCCGTTGAGCGTCCACTTCCCGCCGCCCGGGAGCAGCCGCACTCGTACGACCGCCTCCTTGCGGCGCCCGGTAGCGCGGGGGTTGCCCTGTACGTCGGTCACGACAGCCACGTCGCGTTCCTTCCTCGGTTGAAGCGTGGTTCCCGCGGCCGGCCCGGGACGAAAGATCGCCCGGCGGCCGGCTGGAGGAGGTCTGCGGTTACTGCGCGACCTGGATGATCTCGAACGGGGTGGGCTGCTGCGCCTGGTGCGGGTGGATCGGACCCGCGTAGACCTTCAGCTTCGTGCCCTGCGCACGGCCCAGCTTGTTGTGCGGCAGCATGCCCTTGATCGCCTTCTCGACGATGACCTGTGGCCGCGTGTCGAGCAGCTCACCGTAGGAGGTGCTGCGCAGACCGCCCGGGAAGCCCGAGTGGCGGTGGTACTGCGCCTGCTGACGCTTGTTGCCACTCAACGCCACCTTGCCGGCGTTGATGACGATCACGAAGTCGCCGGTGTCGATGTGGGGGGCGTAATACGGCTTGTGCTTGCCCCGAAGCAGCGTGGCGGCCTGGGTCGCCAGCCGACCGAGCACCACGTCGGTGGCATCGATGATGTGCCACACACGCTGGACATCCGCGGGCTTGGGCTGGTACGTGCGCACAGGTCTGCCTTCTCGTTCGGACGGGTCCGCCCGGCGACTTCCGAGAAGCCGACAGACGTGGCCAGTCAAGAATGTGGAGCGCGCAGACAGGACGTGTCACGCGCAGCAGTCTTTGAGGTTACCAGGCGAGCGGGACCAGCCGCTGACGGGCCTGCCGGGGCCACTACGACCACGGGGACCGGCCGGAGACATCAGCCCCAGGGCAGCCACACCCGGAGCAGCACACCCGGAGCAGTCGACTCCGGACGCCCACCGGGCGGCACCGACACCTCACCAGCACACACACTACCGATCCCCACCGTCCGGGACGTTCTAGGCGATGCCGGGATGGACTGGCCATGGCGGGATTGCTGGTTATTCTGGCCCGGATGACTGAATTGGATGGCGGGGGGCACGAGGAACGGCCGGGATCCGGCATCCCGGCACGCGGAACACCGAACCCCGCCGCCCACCCGCCCGCTCCCGGCGGGCCCGGGTTCGATCCGAGCGACGCCACGGCCAGCTCGAACGACGCCACGGCCAGCTCGAACCCGGAGGGCACCGCGTGGTCAGGCACCGGGCCGGGCACCGCCAGCTCCGAACTGCGCGGCCGGCACGTCCTCTACGACGGGTGGACGCCGCCGAGCGACGATCCGCTGTTCGGCGGCCCGCGGAGCTACGCGTTCTCGTTCGACCACCTCAGGTCGGTCGCGCCCGGACCGGACCCGGCACCCGCCACGGGCCAGCATCCCGCCGCCGCGCCGCCCGCCGTCACCGCGATCGACGTGCGGGTCCGCCGCGGCGCCCGGCGGCGTGGCCGGGGCGGGCTCGAAATCATCCACGGCGTCTCCTTCGTCGTTCCCCGGGGCAGCGTCACCGGGGTGATCGGCCCGAGCGGCGGCGGCAAGACCACTTTGCTGCGGGCAATCGTCGGCGTGCAGAACGGCGTCGAGGGCGACCTGCGGGTCCACGGCTACGCCGCCGGCGATGCCTGCCTGCGCCGCCGCGTCGGCTACGCCACCCAGGCGGCATCGGTCTACGCAGACCTGACCGTGCGGGAGAACCTGCGCTACTTCGCCGCGCTCGTCCAGCCCGCCGACCGGCACGGGGCCGGCGCCTGGACCGCCGAGCGCCTCGACGCACTACTCGCCCACGTCGGCCTGAGTGACCAGGCCACGATCCTGGTCGACCAGCTTTCCGGCGGGCAGCGTTCCCGCGTGTCCCTCGCCGCTGCGATGATCAGCGGCACCGACCTGCTCGTGCTCGACGAACCGACCGTCGGCGCCGACCCGCTGCTGCGCCGCCGGCTGTGGCGGGACTTCCGCCGGATGGCCGCCGAGGGCACGACGATCCTCGTCAGTTCGCATGTCATGGACGAGGCCAACCGCTGCGACCGGCTGCTACTGCTCTACGAGGGCCGGCTGCTCGCCCAGGGCACCCCCGCACAGCTGCTCGCGACCACCGACTGCGGCGATCTGGAGGAGGGCTTCCTGCGTCTGGTCGAACATCCCCGGCGCCTGGCCGACTCCGGGATCGACCTCGGTCGGCGCCGCGGCGCCGGCGCGGAGCACGAGCCACCGCCGATGCCCGTCGCCCCGCCTCGTGCGGATCTCGCCGTGGCCGCCGCCGGGCCGGCCGAGCGGCCCGCGAGCTGGCGGG
>NZ_JALKFU020000254.1 GCF_023242965.2 Frankia sp. AgKG'84/4 | reverse complement strand
CCATCCACCATCCAGCCCCTCGACGCCATTACGATCATTCTATCGAGGCGTCGCTACGACCGTTTGACGCCGCCGGGTAATACTTGATCCGCGCCTTCAGCAGACGCTACCAGTCGGCTTCAGTATTCTCGTTATGAGAATACCGGACCGCCTGTTCGGTAAATCCCCTAGAGAGGGCGCGGACGGTGAAATGCGCCCGGTGCGGCTGGAACCATTGGATGTGGTAACCCCTTCGCCCGAGCATGTCCGGCGCGTGGCCGAGGATTTTTCCTCAGTACCTGCGTGCATCACCATCCACCACAGTCGAGCGCCATTTCCTGCGACGGCTACTGCGTTTGGCTTTGGCGTTTGGATTGCTGTTCACGAGAAGCGCGGCGTGATGATAATTGGTGATCGATTGTCAATTACTCCCCACACGGGCGAGGCCGACCTGCTGCCTCTGAGAATCCCAATTGGTCGGTCGATCGGAGAAACCGTCTGGGAGTTGATTCGAAGCACGAATGGCCAAAAAGAATGATCGGATAAATCATGGAAGAGTGGGAGCAAGTAGGGATCGCGGTAAATCCGGCACTCCTGACTGCCATGCCGTCGGGCTATTCAATCCTGCTGGTCAGGATTCCAGTAGGCAGCGACGGCGGACCATGCCGTGGCCTGCAAAAGGCCACCTTCTCTGCCGTGCCTGCCGACGCTTCGACAGTCATCCGTGCTGCTCTCGGTCTACGGCGTCCGGATCTGGCCGGAATGGCAATCCATCACAACACTATTCCGATCGTCCGGTCACTTCGCGCATTAAGACTTAGTTGCCAGATTGCGTACACCAGTCACCGAAGCTCTACTCTGATCTCCGACATTGAACTTATTCCGGACGATCAAGTTTCTCTTGATTTGACAGTTGCGCATGTCGACGAACACGAGGATCAACCAATGTGGGAAGTACACGACGGGGAATCATTCGACCACTGGCGGCGCAGTCAAACCCGATGGTGTTTATTGCGCCGTGCGGATGTGCAATCGTTTCGCTGCCAGACGGAGAAATGTCCGATCGATCCGCGTGCCTCTCGCATCAAATACTGGCGGGAGGCTCTAACGTGGAACGCTCCAAAATCGAAGATCGGGACGGGCTCGACTTTCGACAGATGGATACGATCTTGCACGGGAAAGATAAGGTGGCTATCGCCTCAGTGCTTGGTGAAAGGTACGGTATCCAAATTCCTCAGGAGAAGGTGGAGATCATGAGCCTATCGGCTTTCCAGACGGTAGCCCTCATCCTGTTTCAGGAGTGCGGCTGACACGCGAGCACGCGTGGGTTGCTGTATCACGGATCACCGCCAGTCCGCCGACCCTCACCGCGACGGTTGCAGTCGTGCTACGCCTCGATTGCGTGCAAAAATGCAGGTCAGACGGGGTGCTACTACGGTCGATTTGCGTAGCCATCGTTGATCCACGCCAGCTGGCTCGTGGACGCGCCGAGGCCACCCTGGGCGACGCGGTGGTGCAGGGTCGGCAACGCGACGTTGAGGATCGTGTTGTCGAGCGCGATCACCGCCAGGATCGCGCACAGCACGGCCAGCGCGACCCAGCGCACCCGGTGGATCCGGTCCCGCTCACCGAGCGCGCGGCGATGCTCCCTCGCGCGCTCGCGCAGCGAACCGGCGCCAGGGCGGGTCAGGCCGGATCGCCGGTCGCTCGGACCTGGAAGATCGTGTCGCCCATCGTGCGCACCAGCCGGGCGCCGGGCAGGTCGACGCCGAACTGGGCGGCCAGGTCGATCGCGTGCCGCAGGTCCTTCTCCAGCACGGCGGACGCACCGGCGAAACGGTCGTGGTCCTCGTCCATGCCGGTGATCACCCGACGCGCCTCGAGGATGCCGAGGTAAAGGTCCGACTGGGTGGACAGCGCGCCGGTCGCTCTGGTGACCTCGGCCAGCACACCATCGCGGACCCCGGCGGCGCGGGCGACCTCCGTGGCCTCGTAGGTGGCGAGATAACTGAGGTAGATCATTGCGTTGTGGGAGAGCTTTGCGGCGGCGCCACTGCCAAGCGGGCCGGCGCGCAGGACACGGCTGCAGTACGTCCGCAGGGCTGGTTCGAGCGCGTCGATCGCCTCGTCGTCACCACCCGCGAGGGTCCACATGGTGCGCGCGCGCACGCCGGCCTCGCCCGTGCCGGCCGCGGGGGTGTCGATCAGGGTGACATCATGCCCGGCGGCGAGTTCCGCGAACTCGCGCACGGCGTCGGGGAGCACGGTCGAGATCAGCCCGACCACGTGCCCCGGCTTCGCGCCGTCGAGCAGCGAGTCCTCGCCGCGCAGCACGTCGGCCGCCTGCTCCGCGGTGCGCACGCAGATCAGCGTGACGTCGCTGGCCGCCGCGACCTCGGCCGGACTACCGAGCGCCGTCGCGCCGGCGGCCACCGAGGGTCCCGTCGCGGCGGGCACGGTGTCGTACACGGTGGTCGTCAGACCGCTGGCGGCCAGCTGCTCCCCGATCGGCCCGCCAAGGTTGCCGAGCCCGATCATCCCGACCCTCGCCATGAGGCCATCGTCACACATGCCGCGGATCGGGCATCCGATCCGGCGCGGCTGCGCGGCCGCTGCCCGCGCCCGGCCACACCGGTCCGACATGCGGCTTCGTGGCCGCTCGCACCCGGCCTGCGCTGATCATCCTTGTCGATCGGGGTGGCTCTGCCCTGGCCGTGACGCGCCACGGGCAGGCAGCGGTAACACGCTCGCGGTGGTGGACCGACGTACCGTGTCGTCGTCGTGTCGGCGGTCGGTCGCCGTGTCGGCGGTCGGTCGCCGTGTCGGCGGTCGGTCGCCGTGTCGGCGGTCGGTCGCCGTGTCGGCGGTCGGTCGTCGTGTCGGCGGTCGGTCGTCAGGTCGGGTCCGTCGTCACGTCGGGGTGGGGGGCCCGCCGTGACCGGCCCAGGACGGTCGCGACCCGGACGGGAGGCACATCGTGACGGGACCCGGCAGCATGCCCGCCGCCGATCGCCCGGCGGTCCGCTACGCCCTCGAGGGGCCGGTCGCCTGGCTGACGATCGACCGGCCGGAACGCCGCAACGCCCTGTCCGCGGAGGTGCGCGCCGGACTGTGGGCAGGGTTTCGGCGTTTCCGTGACGACGACGGCGCCGCGGTGGCCGTCCTCACCGGCGCCGGGGACAAGGCGTTCTCCGCCGGCGGTGATCTCAAGGAGATGGCGACCGAGACGCTGCGCGTCCCGCCGCCGGACTACCTGCCGCAGCTCGGGCGCAACATCGAGATCGACAAGCCGGTCATCGCCGCCGTCAACGGCGTCGCCTACGCCGGCGGGTTCCTGCTGGCCCAGTGCGCCGACCTCGTCGTCGCCGCCGAGCATGCCCGCTTCGCGATCACCGAGGTGAAGGTCGGCCGGGGCACCCCGTGGGCGGCGCCGCTGCCCTACCTGCTGGCGCCGCGGGTGGCGATGCACCTGCTCCTCACCGGCGAGCCGATCTCCGCCCAGCGGGCCCGCGAGCTGGGGCTGGTCAACGAGGTCGTGCCGGCCGAAGGGCTGCGGGCGGCGGCGGGTGACCTCGCCCGGCGCATCGCGGCGAACGCGCCGCTGTCGGTGCGGGCGGCCAAGAAGACCGTCGGCCTGCTGGCCCGCTACCCGTTGGAGCAGGCTTTCGAGGTGGCCGAACGGCTCTGGGAGCCGGTGTACCACAGCGACGACGCGCAGGAGGGCCCGCGGGCGTTCCGCGAAGGACGCCCCCCGGTCTGGAAGGGACGCTGAGATGGTCGGTGACAGGCGGCCGGTGCGCATCGCGAACTGTTCCGGTTTCTACGGCGACCGCCTCGACGCGGCCCGGCTCATGGTCGACGGCGGCCCCATCGACGTGCTCACCGGCGACTACCTCGCCGAGCTGACCATGCTCATCCTGTGGAAGGCTCGCGCCCGCGGCGGTCCCGGCTACGCCCGGACGTTCGTCGACCAGGTCACCGACGTGCTGGGAACGTGCCTGCAGCGGGGCATCCGGATCGTCACGAACGCCGGCGGGCTCGACCCCGCCGGGCTCGCCGCGACGGTGGCGAGGACAGCCGCCGAGCAGGGGTTGACCCCGAGGATCGCCCACATCACCGGCGACGACCTGGCCGGGCGCCTCGACGAGCTGACGGCGGCCGGTGAACGTTTCACCCATCTCGACACCGGGCGCGACCTCGCGGACGCCGGCGTCGAACCGGTCACCGCCAACGCCTACCTCGGTGGCTGGGGCATCGCCGCCGCGCTCGCCGGCGGCGCCGACGTGGTCGTCACCCCGCGGGTCACCGACGCCTCCCTCGTGCTCGGCCCCGCCGCCTGGTGGCACGGCTGGGCGCGCACGGACTGGGACCGCCTCGCCGGCGCGGTCGCCGCCGGGCACGTCATCGAGTGCGGCCCGCAGGCCACCGGCGGCAACTACGCGTTCCTCGAGGAGATCACCGACGCGCGCTACCCGGGCTTCCCGATCGCCGAGGTCGCCGCCGACGGCTCCAGTGTCATCACGAAGCATCCCGGCACCGGCGGACTGGTCTCCGTCGGCACCGTCACGGCCCAGCTGCTGTACGAGATCGCTGCGCCCGACTACCCCGGCCCGGACGTCACCGCCCACTTCGACACGGCGCGGCTGGTCCAGCGGGGCCCGGACCGGGTCTCGCTGGCCGGCACCCGGGGCAGTCCGCCCACCAACCGGCTCAAGGTCGTCCTGAACTACCTCGGCGGCTACCGCAACACGATGACGCTGGTCCTGACCGGTCTCGACATCGAGCGCAAGGCGGCCTGGGCCCGCCGGGAGCTGTTCGACCTGCTCGGCGGCGAGGAGTCGTTCGACGAGGTGGACGTGCGGCTGCTGCGCTTCGACCGGCCCGACGCCGAGTCCAACGCGCTCGCGACGGCGCAGCTGCGGATCACCGTGAAGGATTCCGATCGCGCCCGCGTCGGGCGGGCGTTCTCCAACGCGACCCAGTCCCTCGTGCTCGGCAGCTACGCGGGCGTGCACACCACCACGACACCGACCGCCGAGAGCGCCTACGGCGTGTACTGGCCGGTGACCATCGACCGCCGCGCCGTCGAGCAGCGGGTGGTCTTCGACGACGGCACGTCGGCCGCCATCACGCACAGCCCCGCCGCGACCGGTCCGGCGGCCGCGCCCATCGGGACTGTGCCGGCGCACGCCGAGGAGCCGGTAGCGGACGAGTTCCGCCGTCGGCTCGACGAACGCCGACGCCTCCAGGATGGTGACGCCGTGGCGCAGGCAGGCGTCGATCGTGGCCCGCTCCAGCGCCGACTCGCTCGGGCTGTGGATGAGGTTGCAGGCGAACGGCGCGCCGGCGGCGTCGCGGACGATCGCGGCGAGCGCCTCGTCGACCCGGGCCGGCAGGACCCCGGCCGCGCCGAACGAGGCGAGGAACCCGGCGCGGGCCAGCGCCGCGACCATCGGCGCCGAGGCGATGCCGTTGGCCATCGCGCCGGCCATGTAGGCGTAGCGCACGCCGTGCGCGGCGCGGAAGGCCGGGTCACCGAGCGCCGTCGCCGGCCGGGGACCGACGGCGGCCAGCACCTGCCCGCCCGCCGCGACGACCGTTGCCACGTCGGCCGGGTCGCCGCTGGTCCGCACCCGGCCGGCGTCCCGCAGCACGTAACAGGGCCGGTCCAACGCCAGCAGGTCGCGGTACGCCCCGCCGGCACCGGCGGAGGGCCGGGTGGGGGTCGGCGGGGGTGCCAGGGTCACCATGCCGGGGCTCCGTTCTCCCGCAGCTCGACGGCGATGTCGAGGCATTCGTAGATCCGCAGGCCCGGCTTCCAGACGCTGGCGTCCGCGCTCACCCGCACCCGCCCGGCGCCGCGGCGCACCTCCTTGAGGTGCACCTCGAGGCGCGTCTCGCCGTCGGTCGGCAGGAACTGGCCGCGGTACTTCCAGGTGAACGCCGCGCCGACCGGGATGATGAACGCCGGGTCGACCAGGCCCGCCGCGTGCGGCGAGTCGAGCAGCCACTCCTGCATCGCCTGGACGACCGTCTCGATGCCCAGCGAGCCGGGGATGACCGGGTCGAGGGTGAAGTGCCGGGCGAAGAACCAGTCGTCCGGGTCGATCGCGCGCACCGCGTGCAGATAACCCTGGCCGTAGCGACCGCCACCGTCGACGACGTCGACCGTGTCGAGCAGGGCCAGATGGTCGCGGGCGACCAGGCGGGCGGCCGGGTCGGCGCGGCGGGCGGCGACGTCGATCGTGCGGGTCACCGGCCGCGGTGCCACCGAGTCCAGCCACGTCGGGGAGAACTTTCCCGCGTCCAGGCCGGTCTGGTTCGCCAGGGCGCTGTCGCTGAAGTAGCCGAACAGCGTCTCCCCCTCGTAGAACGGCTCGCCGTCGACGGACAGGGTGTAGCCGAAGTTCTGCAGCGACGAGCCCGGCATGTCCGTGGTCGACAGCAGCTGCGAATGCTGGCGGATGGTCGCGTCGCGCAGGTCCACCTCGCGCAGCACCGTCGCGGTGCCCCCGAGGTTGCGCAGACTCGTGACAGCCGCCGGGTCACCGAGGGTGGCCCCCAGGTAGTAGCCGACCATCAGCGCCGCCTGCAGCGACGTCTCCATGTAGACGCAGTTCGGCATCGACGCGTTGGCGGTGTCCGCGAAGTACCAGGAGTCCGCTGGCGCGTCGTACTCGGTGATGTGCCAGGCGTCGCCGGCGAGTGTCGCCGGGTCACGTCGGGTGCCGTGCAGTTCGAGGACCCGGTCGACGAGCAGCAGTCCGCCCGAGGGCAGCCGGGTCGCCTTGCGCCCGGTGTAGCCGGCGAACTCCGGGCCAAGTGCGATCGCCTGGTCGCCGCGGCAGAAGTGGGCCATGTGGAACTCGCCCAGCATCGCCCGGTCGCCGAAGCGGTTGCGGCGCCCGAGCCAGCGCGCCGGCCGGCCGCCCACCTCGGGTCCGACCGGCAGCCCGTCGCCCTCACGCAGGCCGACGACGACATCGACGACCCGCGCCACCACCGCGCCGTCGCCGCCCGGGGCGACGAGGCGCAGCTCGGCGTCCGCCCGCAGCCAGGGCCGGGGCACCAGCTCGAGGTCGGCGATCTCGACGACGAGTTCGACCTCGCCGCCGCCGTCGCCCGCGCGGACGATGCCAGGGGCGCCGCTGTCGGCGGGCCGGCCGGTGGCCACGGCGGCGTCCTCGACGAACCGCGCGTGCGGCAGGCACAGGTGCAGGCCCAGGTAGACGGCGAACAGCCGGGCCGCCTGGACCACGGCGGCCACCAGTTCGGCGTCACCGGACAGGTGGCCCGCCGCGAGGC
>NZ_JALKFU020000253.1 GCF_023242965.2 Frankia sp. AgKG'84/4 | reverse complement strand
TCCCCGGGTCGCCCTGGCAGTCGGCCGCGATCGGCGCCACCGGGTGCGCGGCGCCTGCCGTGGACTCGCGGGCATGGACGTGGCGCAGGCTGGGCGGGTGGCTCGCGGGGCCGGCCGCGGTCTGCGCCGGCATCGGGGTGATCGTGGCGTCGGGAATGCGCTGGGCGACCGTGCGGGCCTACGGCTTCGTGGAGTTCACCGTCCGTGGCACCGATCCCGATCAGCACGGCCGGCTGACCGTCGTGCTGGGGATCCTCGCCGTCGTCGCCGGGTTGCTCCTCGCCGGCGGGCGACGGGAGTGGGGCCGCGCGCTGGCGCTGATGACGGGGCTGATGGTGCTGCTCACCGCCGTCATCGACCTTGTCCACCTCTACCGGGACGGCCCGTTCGCCGACAGCGCTCTGGAGACGGACGTCTCGGTCGGGCCCGGGCTGTGGCTGGTGGTCGGCTGCGGTGCCATGGTGTTCGCGGCCGGGTTCGCCGCGCGCCTGGTGCCCCGTTCGGACCCGGGCGGCCCCGCTGGCGCTCACCCGGCGGGCGGTCGTCCGGACGATGCTGGCGGCCCGGCGGCGACAGCGGACCCGGACCGGCCGGTGGGCCACCCACCCGCTAGCCCGTTCGGGTAGGGGGGTGACCCCCATCGGGGGGACGCCCGCTTCGGTGGATTCGGGGTCATGACGACAGAGGCCACCATCGGGCACGATGAACGAGGTCAAGGGCATACGGGGGGAACAGCGAAGTACGGTCGGGGGACGTGCTGAGCTGTTTCCGTCCTTGGCGTAGGTCGCGCGCCCTCACGTCACACGGGGGGTGACGCGAGGGCGCGCACCGGCAACGGGGAGCCGGTGTGGGTCACACCGTGGGCGTCGGCATGGGGGTGCCGGCGCCCACCTCAACGTTGCTCTGGTGCTGGCGAGACGCGGCGCGGGCCCAGGCGGCTCCGCGCGGCGGATCAGGGTGCGGGCCTGTCTCCGCCCTCGTCGTCGGGGTCGAGGTGGCCGTCCTCCAGCGCCCGCTTGTACAGGTCGATCTTCGTCGCGGCGTCCCGCCCCACCCGGCGGTACTTCTGCCGGACCCGGTCGATGTACTGCTTCGCGGTCTCCGGCGACAGATTCATCTTGCGGGCGACGGTCTTCAGCGGCATGCCCGTCGCGTAGAGCCGCAACGCCTCGGTCTCCTGCGGGGACAGGCCGGGGCGGTCCGGCGCGTCATCGGTCAGCAGCAGGAAAGCGAGCTGCGGGGACACCCAGCCGGTGCCGGCCGCCGCCGCCCGGATCGCGGTGGCCAGGTCCGCCACGTCGTCCGTCTTGGGCACGAAGCCGGAAGCGCCGGCCCGCATCGCGTCCCGCACGGTGGGCGGCTCCGCAGCGGCGCTGAAGACGACGACGGACCGGTCGCCGGACAGCAACCGGCGGATGTTCTCGGACGGGTTCGACTCGTCGCCGAGGTCGAGGTCGAGCAGCACCACCCGGGCCCGCGCGCCGGGGCCGGCGAGCAGCGCGTCGATGGACGCCACCGTGTCGACGAGATCGAAGTCGGTGACGCCGTGCAGCATGTCCACGAGCCCGCGGAGCACGATCGGGTGGTCATCCACCGCCGCGACGGTGATGGTGGCCGGAGGCGTTGCGAGGTCCTGAGTGCTCATGCTGGTCCAGTCGTTTCTCCCGCAGGAGCGGCCGCGGCGGCGAACCCCGCTGAGGCCGTACGGGCATCGGTGCCCGCGGATGTGAACGTGGGGGCGTTCCCATCCCGTCGCGCCGGGCGGACCGGGCGATCCCGCCCGTGCGACGCCCACCATTTCAGCAGATCCCTACCAGCGGTCACGTGCAGGTTCCCCTGTGCGCAACCAGGATGAAACATTGCGCCCGTGACCCTCGCTTTCCGTGGCGAAGCCGCGCGGGCCCTGTGCGGTCAGGCCCGACCGGTGTCTGCGGCCAGCGCGCGTGCGAGGCGGTCGAGGTCGCCCGGTTCGTTGTAGGCGTGGGCGCTGGCGCGCAGTAGTGGTCCGCGCAGGTCACGGGACCGGGTCGGCGGGATGGCACTGGTGAGAACCTGTTCGTCCCGATACAGACGGTCGCGTACGGCGACCGGGTCGACACCCTCGGGTGGCCGCAGGGTGATGATCCCGCTCGCCGAGTCGGGCCGGTCCCGCACGCGCCAGCCACCGGCTCCGTCGAGCACCCGCCGGCCATGCGCGGCCAGCGCGGCGATCCGGTCGAACACGAGCCGCGGCCCGGACTCGACGAGCTCGGTGAGGGCGTGGGCCAGGCCGACGCGGGCGACGACGGACGCCTCGCCGACGCTGATCCGCGCCGCGCCCGGCAGCGGGAGCGGCGGTCCCCCCTGATCGCTTCGGGCGCTGTACAGGCTGGGCACGGCGACTCCCAGCCGCTCGGCGACACCCGCGCGCAGCGCTACGAACCCGACGCCCCGCGGCCCACACAGCCATTTGCGCGACGTCCCCACATACGCGCTGGCCTGGATGCCGGTGGTGTCCACCTGGCCCAGGGACTGGGCGACGTCGACGACGAGGGGCACGCCGGCGGCCGCGCAGCGGCGGCCGATGCCGGCGGCCGGTTGGACGAAGCCGCGCTGGCTGGGTACATGCGGGAACACGACGAGATCAACCTCGTCGAGGCCGAGCGGACGGCCAGCCCCGGCGCTGCTGATCCCGGCCCGGTCGAGGACGGCGAGGTCCACGACCCCCTGCTCGTCCACCGGCAGGTCCAGCAGGTCGACGCCGGCCAGGGCGGCGCGTGCCTCCAGCACGAGCCGGTTCGACCCGTACTCGCTCGGCACCATGGCGACCCGCGCCCGCTCGGGAAGCGGCCAGGCGGCCAGTAGCGCAGCGAACGCGCCACTTGCGGAGGAGTGGAAGACGACGTCGTCGCCGGCCAGGTCGGGCCCGAGCAGCCCGGCGAGCGTCGAGCGGGCCGCGGCCAGGACGTCCGCCACCGCGAGTTCCGCGACGTAGGCGCCGAGCTCGGCCTCCGCCCGCAGGAACTCCACCTGCGCCGCGACCGTCGCCGCGCTGGGCCGGGCCGCCCCGGCGGCGTCGAGATGCGTCACCGCGCTGCGGGCTCGAGCCGCCCGCCAGCCCCGGCCGAGGTGCTCGCCGGTGACCTCACCGCCTGCCCCGCCGGGCGCACGGTCGAAGGCTGGCCACCCGGACGCTTCGGTCACCGGTTCAGGATCGCATCCGACGCCGGACCTTACCCGGGAACCCGGATACCGCCGTGCCCGAGCTCTACCGCCTCGAACTCCAGATGGGCCGCAAGGGGCAGCGCTGACTGGCCGCCCCTCGCGCTGCCCCGGCGTCAGCTGGCCCGGTCGGGGACGACCTTGGCGACGATGTGCTCGGCGATGGCGAGGGAGGCGGTGGCGCCCGGCGACGGCGCGTTGCGCACGTGCACCACCCGGCCGTGGTGGGACAGGACGAAGTCGTCGACGAGGCTGCCGTCGCGGGCGACGGCCTGGGCGCGCACGCCCGCCGGGCCGCGCACGACGTCGGCGGTGCGCAGCTCGGGGACGTAGCGCCGCGCCTCGGCGACGAACGCCCGCTTGCTGACGGTGTGCAGGACCTCCTTTGCGCCGGTCTTCCAGTGCGCGCGGGCCATCTTGTGGAACCCGGGCCAGGCCAGCGTGCGGCGCAGGTCCGCGGCGTGCAGGGTGCCGACGGTGTAGCCCTCGCGGGCGGTGGCGAGCACGGCGTTCGGGCCGACGAGGATCTCCCCGTCGATGCGCTTGGTCAGGTGGATGCCGAGGAACGGGTAGCGCGGGTCGGGCACCGGGTAGATCAGCCCACGGACCAGTTCGCGCCGCTGCGGGCGCAGCAGCCAGTAGTCGCCGCGGAACGGCACGATCTGCGGCGAGGTGTCCTCGCCGGTGAGGGTCGCGACCAGGTCGGACTGCAGGCCCGCGCAGGCGATGAGCAGGTCGAACGGGCCGACCCGCTCGGTGACGGCCGCGACCCGGCCGCTGTCGCGGGCAGCGATCTGGTGGTTGCCGTTGGGCCGGGCGTGCGCGCTGCCGGAGACGGTGAGGCGCAGGTGCACGCCGTCGGGGCGTTCGTCGACGCCGACGACCTCGGCGCTGGTGCGCACCGCGCCGCCGGCGGCGACGATCTCCGCGCGCAGCGCCCTGGCCACCCCGGGATAGTCGACGATCGCGGTGGTGGGGGAGTGCAGCGCGGCGATGCCCCGGGCGTGCGGCTCGATCTCGCGCAGCCCCGCCGCGTCGAGCATCCGGGTGCCCGGCACCCCGTTGGCCTGCGCCCGCGCCTCGATCGCGGCGAGGCGCTCCAGCTCGCTGTCATCGACGGCGACGACGACCTTGCCGCACTCCTCGTAGCGGATGGCGTGGGCGTCGCAGAACTCCCGCAGCAGGCCGACGCCGCGCCGGCACAGCGTCGCCTTCAGCGAGCCGGGGACGTAGTACAGCCCGGCGTGCACGACGCCGCTGTTGCGGCCGGTCTGGTGCCGGGCGACGTCCGGCTCCTTCTCGAAGACGGTGACCGTCGCGTCCGGCTCGACCTGTCCGAGCCGGCGCGCCACCGCCAGTCCGAGAATGCCCCCGCCGATCACCGCGATGCGACCTGCCACACCCGCCCCCTGTCCTGTGTCGAGCCGACGCTACCGGACCTGCCTGATCAGCCGAAGAAGTGGCCGGGCGGGTGCGCCCGGTCGGTCCGCGAGCGGGGCGTGCCCCGCAGCGCGTCGGTGAGCGTGCGGGCCGTGTTGACCAACGGGACGTGGCTGAACGCCTGCGGGAAGTTACCCGTCATCCGGCCCAGGCGCGGGTCGTACTCCTCGGCGAGCAGGCCGACGTCGTTGCGCAGCGCCAGCAGCCGCTCGAACAGCTCCTGGGCCTCCTCGACCCGTCCGGACAGGGCGTAGTTGTCGGCGAGCCAGAAGGTGCAGGCCAGGAACGCGCCCTCGCCGGCGGGCAGGCCGTCGACCGCGCCGTCCTCGGCGGTCGGGTAGCGCAGGACGAACCCGTCCTCCATCAGCTCCCGCTCGATCGCGGCGACGGTGCCCTTCACCCGCGGGTCGGTGGCCGGCAGGAAGCCGACGAGCGGCATGTACAGCAGCGCCGCATCCAGCTCCTGGGAGCCGTAGTACTGGGTGAAGGTGCCCCGCTCGGAGTCGAAGCCCCGCGCGCAGACCTCGGTGTGGATCTCGTCGCGCAGCGCCGACCAGCGCTCCACCGGGCCGGGCAGGCCCGACTCGACGATGCCGCGCACCGCCCGATCGGCCGCGACCCAGGCCATCACCTTGGAGTGGACGAAGTGCCGGCGCGGGCCGCGTACCTCCCAGATGCCCTCGTCGGTCTTGCGCCAGCCGGTCTCGAGGAAGTCCATCAGCTTGGTCTGCAGCGGCCAGGAGTCGTCGCCCTGGGCACTGGCGATCGTCTGCCCGTCGGGCAGCACCAGTCCGCCGACGGCGTGCCGGCGGTTGGCGACGGCGACCCGGGCGACGTGCAGGGCGTCGAGGACCTCGCCGTAGACGTCGAGCTGGAACTGGTCGACGGCGGCGTTGCCGATCCGCACCGGGGCGGAGTTCTCGTAGCCCGACAGCCACGGCACCTCGTACTCGGGCAGCCGGCGCTCCCCGGCGACGCCATACATGATCTGGACCCGGGACGGGTCGCCGGCCACCGCCCGCAGCAGCCATTCCCGCCAGGCCGTCGCCTCGCTGGTGAAGCCGGCATCGAGCAGGGCGAGCAGGGTGATCGTGGCGTCGCGCAGCCAGCAGTAGCGGTAGTCCCAGTTGCGCACGCCGCCGATGTGTTCGGGCAGGGAGGTGGTGACGGCGGCGACGATGCCGCCGGTCGGGGCGTACGTCAGCGCCTTCAGCGTGATCAGTGAGCGGCGCACCGCCGGCTGCCACTGCCCGTCGTAGGTGCAGCCGGCCATCCAGTCCGACCACCACGCCTCGGTCAAGGTGATCATGCGGCGGACGTCGTGCGCCGGCGGCGGCGTCTGGTGCGAGGGCGTCCACGTCAACGAGAACGGCACGGACTGGCCGGCGGCGACCTGGAACTCCGCGTAGGTCGCCATGTCGTGGCCCTCCATCGGGGCGGTCGTGCGCAGCGTGACGGCGTCCGGCCCGGCGATGGCGGCCATCGTGTGCTCGTCGACGCGGCGCACCCACGGCACGATCGAGCCGTAGTCGAACCGGAACCGGGTCTCCGAGCGCATCCGCACGGCGCCCTCGAGGCACTCGACGAGGCGCAGCACGGTGTGGGTGCCGGCGTGCGGGAACATCGCGTCGACGATGCGCACGGTGCCCGAGGCGGTGGTCATGTCCGTCTCCAGCACCAGGGTGTCGCCGCGGTAACGGCGGCTGACGCCCAGCACCGGCTCGACCGGCGCGATCTTCCAGTGGCCGTCGTCGTCATCGCCGAGCAGCGCGGCGAAGCACGACGGCGAGTCGAAGCGGGGCAGGCACAGCCAGTCGATCGAACCCGTGCGCGACACGAGCGCCGCGGAATGGGTGTCGCCTATCAGGGCGTAGTCCTCGATCAGGGATGGCACGGCCGGTTCCTCGCTTCTGGTCCGCGGGCTGATGTCGCTGAAGGTGCAGTCGTCGGGAGTGCTGGTGCTGGCTGGTGCTGGCTGGTGCTGGTGCTGGTGCCGGCAGGTCGTGTCGCTGCCGGATCTCGTGCGTGGGCGCCACCGGTCGGCGGTGTTCCGGGTGGCCGGACACCCGCGCCGCAGCGCACTGGGCCTCACAAAGGGACTCACCATACGGACTGCGGTGGGCAGCTACGTTGGGGGTCCGGACTTCGGGGTGGTCCACCCGTTAGCCGGACCAGATTTCCTTCCCTGACGTGACAGGAATCACAAAGTGTCTAGTTCGTGGCGCACCGCCACCGCGCCCGCAGTGCGTTACTTGACCGACCCGCACCGGCGCCTGGCGGTGATCCTGATCAGCCTCGCGGCGGTGGGGCTGATCGCGTTCGGCGTGTTCGCGACGCTCGGCGGACCGCCGCCGCAGCAGCAGGCGGTCGTGTATTTCGACCCGGCGGCGACCGTGGCCGAGAAGGACGCCGCCCGCGCCGCGTGCCCGTCCGTGGGCCAGGCGATCCAGCTGCCCCCCGACCGCAACGACCTCGCCATCACCCGGGCGTACCCGCTGCGCTACGACGTGGCGAAGGCGTCCACGCAGGACCGCGCGGCGATCTACGCGTGCGTCAGCCGCCAGCCCGGCGTGGTCGGCATGAGCCAGGAGACCCAGGGCCAGTAGCGCGAGCGGCCCGGCGGTGCGGACCCGCAGGCCGGCGGGGCCACC
>NZ_JALKFU020000252.1 GCF_023242965.2 Frankia sp. AgKG'84/4 | reverse complement strand
GCAGGAGATACCACTCGAGCGACCGGTTGAACGGGTACACGCAGGCATACCCGCGCGGGTCCTCCCGGCGCACGAACCGCACGGCGGCGGAGTCGGGCGCGGCCCGGCCCGCGGTCCCGGCCGTGAGCGCCGCCGGCGACGCCACCGCGTACCGCCCGGGGCCGTGCTGCTTGGCCGCGTACATGGCCTGGTCCGCGATGCTCAGCAGCGCTCCGGCCACGATCGGCCCGGCGGCGCTGACGACGATTCCCACGCTCGCCTCGACCTGAACGTGCTGGGTGTCGACGACGATCGGCCGGCTGACCGCGTGGATGATCCGGCCGGCGGCGGCCCGCGCGGCCCGCTCGTCCGCGTGCCGCAGGAGCACCCCGAACTCGTCGCCACCGAAGCGCCCGGCCAGATCCCCGGGACCGAGTTCGGCCCTGATCCGCTCTCCGACGACCTGCAGCACCTGGTCGCCCGCGGAGTGCCCGAACGCGTCGTTGACCGGCTTGAACCGGTCGAGGTCGATGAACAGGACGCCGATCCCCGCCCCGGCCGTCCCGTCCCGGGGCGCCTGGAGCGCCGTGTCCCCGTCACCGGTGCCCCGGTCACCGATCCTCGGGGTGCTCTCCGCTGCGGCCGGGCCCACCAGGGGAGGGAGGTCGATGGGACCGGCTGGTGTGGGCGTGAGGACGCCGTCGTCGTCGGTGCCGGCGTCCACGACCAGAGCGGCGCCGAGGGCCTCCTCGAAGGCCCCCCGGTTGAGCAGGCCGGTGAGGGCGTCGTGGCCGGCGTGGTAGCCGAGGCGGTCGAGCAGTCCCTCGCGCTCGCCGACGGCGTGACAGGTGATGAGCACCTTCGGTGACCGGATGGCCTGTGGCAGCTTCCGGGCGGCCACGTCGAACCAGTCCGATTCGCCGTCCGCCCGGGCCAGCCGGACGTCGAGGAGCGGCGACTGAGTGAGGTCGTCGAGCAGGGCCACCAGCCTGGGGGCGTCGTCCGGATGGGCGAGCTCCGAGAGCAGACGCCCCGTCCACGCCGCTGGCACGAGGCCGAGCAGCGGCTCGATCGCGGGGCTGACGAAGACGAGCTGGCCGGTCGGTTCGGAGACGAGAACGATGTCGTGGGCGACGGCGAGCAGTCGCCGGAGCCCGGCATGGGACCGCCGGATGGCGACCGCCCGCGCGAGCGCGATGAGCAGTGTCGCCAGCCCCGCCGCCGCCGACACCGCCAGCAGGGTGAGGTCCCGCCGGTTGTGCCACGCGCGCAGGTCGGCCTGCAGCGCCGCGCTGCGTTGTTCCAGGTAGGTCAGGGAGCCGCTCTGGGGGTCGAACGCGGTGATGTGGACGATCCCCACTCCGTGCTCGGTCGTCTTCCAGCTTCGGGTACCGCCGGCCTGCTCGCGGGAGCGCCGTAACTCGTCGAGGGTCAGCGGACGCCGCCCCACCAGCGCCGCGTTGGTCGACGAGAGGACGACACCGTCAGGGGTGATGGTCGAGACGCTGCCCGCGCTCGTGCCGCGCAGGTCGGCCAGCCCGGCGGCGAGCTGACGGCTGGACTTCTCGGTCGCCAGCGCGACGAGGACGGCCCAGGGCCGCGAGGTGGCGAGCGGCACGAGCGTCGCGCGGAGGGGGGGTTCGCCGGAGCGGGGAAGGAGGTGGGCGGTGTCCACCCCAGCCTGGGCGGACTGCCACGCCGAGCCGAGCTGGCCGGCCGTCAGGTGGAGGCCGGCCGGAGCGGTGGCGAGGGTCTTCCCCGCGGGGTCGAGCAGGGCGATACCGTAGTCGACGTCGAGCGTCGGCGACAGGCGCAGCCGGGCGAGCTGCTGGCCGTTGCCGGGGTTGCCCGGGCGTAGGTCAAGGTGCTTCACCGCCGAGCGCAGCGCCGCCTCACCGCCGGTGTCCGACTGCCAGCGCGCGAGCCGTTCCACCAGCTGTGCCTGCGCGGCGACGCCTGCGGACTCCTCCTTGTCGAGCAGACAGGCGTCGAGTACGAGAGCGAGGCCGCACAGGACAGCGAGCGCGGAGAACACGGCCAGCGGTCGGCTCCAGGCCCGCTGCGGGTCGGCACCCCGGCGGTTCCTGCCGGCCCGGAACAGAACGCGACCGCGGGGATGACGATCGGGACGATGTCGCGTTCTGGTCCGGCCACCCCTGATCATGTTTGCGCCCCGTCCGACGAAGGTGCCCGGACTCGACAGATCTCACCGTGAGTACAGGAATTGATTTCGGAGGCCGGATGCATCCGATAGTCGGTGAGCATACGAGTGTCGGCCGGCGGGATTCCGCTGCCTTCGCTCGTTTGGGCGAGCTCCGGCCAGCCTGTGTGCGGCGCGCGACAATGGGATGGTCGGTGGTTTGTCTCCGGATTGAAGTGTGGATTCCGGTAACCCACGATGGAGCTACCCAGAGTCATAGTGATCATACTTGAGGTAACCTGCGGGGGTACGATTCCCGAAAGTTCATCACTCTGTGACGCTAAATTTTAGCGGATAGTTACCCATCTGGCTGAATGATTAGATCATCTACTTCCTGTGTGGCGCGCGTGCGGTCCCGCCCTGCGTCGAATCTTCAGGGTCTGTGAACGCGCTAGGTGATGGCCTGTGGATTTGGGTGACCAAGGGATGGCTGAACACGCTCGGGTGAGCGCGTCCTGCCGCCGGGATGAACGCCGAGTGATCATTTGGCTGGCTCCGGCGGCGCAGCCGATCGTCACTCTCCGAGCGGAGCGATGGCTCCGGCAGCGGTCCGGCCCGCGACCCGCCCGGGCGCACCCGGTCGGCGGGATCCGTGTGCGGGTGTTGATACCGGGACACCACACCAGCCAAATAGCCGGCGGTTCCTGGCGGCCGGGTCGAAATGCGCGGCGGCGCCGAAAAGGAGCCCGGCCGAACGGCACGGCGGAACGCGCCGTCCGGCCGATACTTTCCGCGCGCGGTCGAAGTTCGCCGCGACTATGTTGTTCGGTGCATTCGGCGGTGTCGACGGGCGGAATTCCGATCGAGGTCCGGGCCGGCGGCCGGTCCGGTTGAGCGTTAATGGTCCAGTAGTGGACGGGAGGGGCGACGATGAGCTCGGCAGACACCCACGTGGTGACGAACCAACCGCCGCCGGCGGAAACGGACCCGTCCGCGGATCCGGCCCTGCTCGCCGCGCTGGCCAGGGAGGGCGCGGGCTGGCATCTGCCCGATCTGCGCCGACTGGGCCGGTTGGCCGGCTCCGAACAGGCGCTGCGCTGGGCGGAGCAGGCCGACCGGTATCCGCCGGAGCTGCGCACTCATGATCGTTATGGGCATCGCGTCGACGAGGTCGAGTTCCATCCGGCCTGGCATGCCCTGCTCGAGGTCGCCGTGCGGGAGGGGATGGCGGGCGCGCCGTGGGCGGACCCGCGGCCGGGCGCCCACGTCGCGCGGACGGCGAACATCCTGGTCTGGGGCACCGTCGAGCAGGGGCATCTGTGCCCCGCCTCGATGACCTACGCCGCGGTCCCGGCGCTGCGCGCGGCTCCCGAGTTGGCAGCCCGGTACGAACCACTGCTGACCAGCCGTGTCTACGACCCCGGCCTGCGGGTGCCGGGGAACAAGGCCGGCCTGCTCGCGGGCATGGGCATGACGGAGAAGCAGGGTGGCTCCGACGTGCGCTCGAACACGACGACCGCCACCCCGGCCGGGGACGGGACCTATCGGCTGCGCGGCCACAAGTGGTTCACGAGCGCGCCGATGAACGACATCTTCCTGATTCTGGCGCAGGCGCCCGGCGGGCTTTCCTGCTTCCTGGTCCCCCGCGTCCTGCCCGATGGCAGCCGCAACACCTTTCGGCTCCAGCGGTTGAAGGACAAGCTCGGCAATCGCAGCAACGCCAGCGGCGAACCGGAATTCGACGAAACCGTCGGCTGGCTTGTCGGCCCGCAGGGGCGGGGCGTCCAGGTCATCATCGAAATGGTTGCCCTCACCCGGCTGGACGCCGCCGTCGCGTCCGCCGCCGGAATGCGGGCGGCGCTGGCCGCCGCGGCGCACCACGTACGCCACCGGCGGGCCTTCGACACGCTGCTGATCGACGCGCCGCTGATGCGCAACGTCCTGGCCGACCTCGCCGTCGAGACCGAGGCGGCGACGACCCTGGTGATGCGGGTCGCGGGTGCCGTGGACCGCTCCCTCCAGGGCGACGAGGGCGAGCAGGGGTACCGGCGGCTGGCGACGGCCGTGGCGAAGTACTGGGTGTGCAAGCGGGTCCCGGCGGTGGTCGTCGAGGCCCTCGAATGCCTCGGGGGCAACGGCTACGTCGAGGAGTCGGGCATGCCCCGGCTGTATCGGGAGGCGCCCCTCAACGGGATCTGGGAGGGCTCCGGCAATGTCAACGCGCTCGACGTGCTGCGGGCGCTCGGTCGAGACCCGGTCGGGGTGGCCGCCCTGAACGCCGAGATCGAGGCGGCCCGTGGCGGGGACCACCGGCTCGATCGGGCCTGGGACCACCTTCGGGGGCGGCTCGTGTCGGCCGGCGACGACCCGTTCGCCGCGCGCCGGGTCGTCGAGAGGTTGGCGCTCGTCATGCAGGGTGCGCTGCTCGTCCAGCACGCCCCGCCCGCCGTCGCGGACGCGTTCTGTGCGACCAGGATCGCCGGTGACGGCGGTCTCGCTTTCGGCACGCTACCGTCCGGCACAGATGTCGTAGGTATTCTCAGCCGGATTGCATCGGCGGACTGACCGCTGGTTCATCTAGCGATATCCGTAACGAGTCGGATGGGGATAGAAACGCTTTGTAGCTCCCCTGCAGCGAATGGCAGTGGATCGCCCCTACCCTGGTAGGCGACTGCGCCCTCGGGGGGTTTCCATGATTTACTTCTGCCTGGCGATTGCCGGGCTGATAGTGCTCGCGGGCGTACTCGGCCTGATCCGCGGGCAGGCCGAATGGGCCTGGATTTACGGCCGTCGGCGCGCGGGATTCGTGACCGGCGGAGGTTCGGCGGCGCTGGTGGCCTTCGGGCTGCTCGCGTCGCATGGCATCGGCACCGGTGACGGTAGCCACAAGGACCCGACGACCAACAGCGTCTACATCGCTCCCTCGTCCCGCGGCGGCTCATCCGCCGGCGTCCCCGGACCAACCGATGATCCCGTGGCCACCGGTGCCCCGGCAACCGGCCGTGGCGCGGGGCAGCCGGAAGGAACGCCGGGTGGCAGGTCTGTGAACGGCACGGACCTCGCCTGGTTCAACTCGCCCGCCCGAGGGGGCTCGCCCGCCGGGGCACCCGCAGCGGACGCCCCCCGCGACTCCCATCGCCCAGTGGTGGCCGCCCCGTCGACCCACGGGCAGAACCGGCCGCCCGCGGCACCGCCGCGTGGTCAGGGCCAGCAGTCCGCCGCGCCGCGGCAGAGTCAGGTCTCTGCGCCGCCGAAGCAGAACCCGGTGCCGCCGAGGGAGAATCCTGTGCCGCCGAGGGAGAATCCTGTGCCGCCGAGGGAGAATCCTGTGCCGCCGAGGGAGAATCCGGTGCCGCCGAGGGAGAATCCTGTGCCGCCGAGGCAGAATCCGGTGCCGCCGAGGCAGAATCCGGTGCCGCCGAGGCAGAATCCGGTGCCGCCGAGGCAGAATCCGGTGCCGCCGAGGGAGAACCCATCTCCCGCGCCCCCGAGGCAGACCCAGGCTCCGGCCCCGCCGAAGCCACCCAGACGGACCCGCCATCCCGCGCCGCCGCCCCGGCAGAGCCGTCCGCCCGCGACCCCTCGTGATCCACACCGCCCATCCACCTCGCCGCGTCCGCCGAGACGGCCGCCCGCGTCGACGGCACCGTCGCGGTCGTCCCCGTCCCGCGGCGGTGGCAGCACCGTGCGGCCGCCGTCGGGCGGCGGCGCAGGCGCACGTTCCCCCCCAGGCGGTTCCGGCGGAACGGGTGGGAGCGGCGGATGGCCGGACGGCGGCGACTCCGGCGGTAACGGCGGCTATCACAGTCCGGGCCACAATCCGGGCGGCGGGCGGCCGGGCGGTGGTAGCCGACACGGCGGGCAGGGCGGCTCGGGAGGCGGCGGCGGCGGTGCGGCGGGTCCCTCGACCGGGTCGTCGCCCGCGCACCCGAGCCCGCCGGACCGGCCCTCGAACGGCCCGGCAACGTCGCGCCCGCCTCGCTCCGGGCCGGTCCGGGAGGGACCCGACGCACCGGAGCGGTCGGCGGCTTCGCCGACCCGGCTCGCAGCCAGTACTCCCGTCGGCCGGCCGGCCGCGTCGTCCTCGCCCGGCGGGGCCGACGGGAGCGCTCCGCGCGGTGGTACCCCGACGCGATCCGCTGACCGTCCGATCCGGACCGCGCAACCGGTGGCGACCACGCGATCCGCGGCGACGACCGGATCGGCGCCGACGGGGCGGTCCGGTCCGACAGGAGGGTCCGAGCCGACGGTCCGGCCCGTGCCCACGGCGCAGGTGGCACCGCCCGCCCCCACGAGCCCCGAGGCACCGGCGGGTCCGGCAAGCGGGTCGGGCGAGGGGCCGTCGGGGCTGACCGGCCCCTGACCGTCGTCCCCCGCCTGCCCAGGGTTGATCGAACGTGATCGCATCGTTGCCAGACCGTGCGAGCTGAGCGACTACGGCCACGACACGGTCTCAACGTATCGGCCAGGTAACTTTCGGTGAGCTACGGTTCGGGTGCTCGCTCGACTGCTGCGCCCGGGGGGCCTGATGCCGGTGTTCGCCATGGCCATGGCGCTGCTTGCCGTAGTGGTGATGTTCATCGGCATCGCCGGGACGCTGTGCGGGCGGATCGACCGGATCGGGCTGCGGGACCGGCGTCGAGGCATGCTGGTGGCCGCAAGCGGGTTCACGGTCGCGGTGGCCGCCTTCGGGTTCGCCGCGCCGGTCGGAGTCGACCGCGACGACGACGGCCAGCTGAGTGCGGACCGGTTCGCCGACGCGGAGTTCGGCATCGGCCCTGAGCCGGGGAAGGCCGCGCGGCAGCCGCCCGCCGCGCTCGTGCCGCCGGTGCCGCCACTGCCGGCGTATCCCAATCCGATCTACGGAACGCTACTGCCCACACCCGGGCCAAGCGAGCACGCTCCGCCCACCGGGACAGCCGGGCCCGACGGCGCCCTCGGCTACGACCAGGGGGGTGCGGGCCAGGACGACCTGACCGGCCCAGACCCGCTGACCGGCCCAGACCCGCTGACCGGCCCAGACCCGCTGACCGGCCCAGACCCGCTGACCGGTGCGGGCGATTCCGTCGTGTCCCCACGCCCGTCCTCGCCGGCGGGTTGGGGCAGCGGTGGCCGGTCCCGTGCCGCCGGCACCGCTGGTGGTGCTGCCGGTGCCAGCCCCGGGCAGCCCGGCCGTTCTGGCGGCACGACCTCTGACCTGGGCGCCCTCGGCGACCCAGGCGC
>NZ_JALKFU020000251.1 GCF_023242965.2 Frankia sp. AgKG'84/4 | reverse complement strand
TGTTTCTGAGTTTGTTATGCCGGATACGCCGCGGGGCATGGGGGGCCCCCCACATGTAACCCGCGGGGGGGGGCCGCCCCGCCCACCGGGCGGGCCCGGACCCGGTCAACCCGCGTGTGCCGGCACGGCCTCGGTGTTCGACGTCGTGTCCCGGCCGGCGGTCACGAGGACGAACACCACGATCGCCGAGAGGGCGATGAAGACCGCACCCCAGATGAAGGCAGTGGTGTAGCCCTCGATCTGGGACTGGGCGACGGCCCGCGGGCCATGGTGATCGACGAGGTAACCGGTGACCGCGGTCGCGTAGACCGTGTTGAGCAGCGCCGTCCCGAGCGCGCCGCCGACCTGCTGGGTGGTGTTGACCAGCGCGCTGGCGACCCCGGCGTCGTGCGCGCCGACGCCGACGAGCGCCACGCTCGACAGCGGCACGAATGACAGACCCATGCCGAAGCTGATGAGCAGCTCCGACGGCAGGACGTGGGCGACGAAGCTGGAGTCGAGCCCGATGCCCACCAGTAGCGCCATGCCGAGTGCGGCGAGCAGCCCGCCGCTGCCGGCGAGTATCCGCGGGCCGACCCGCGGCAGCAACTGGCTGGCCAGGCCGGCCGAGACGATAATGCCGCCACTGAACGGGAGGAACGCGAACCCGGACTTCAGCGCGCTGTAGCCCAGGGTCTGCTGGAAGTAGTAGGTGAGGAAGAGGAACATCGAGAACAGACCGGCGCCGGTGAGCAGGCAGGCGAGGAACGACCCACCCCGGTTGCGCTCCAGCGCCACCCGCAGCGGCAGCAGCGGGGCGCTCGAGCGCGCTTCGATGACGACGAACAGGACAAGCAGCACCACCGAACCGACGAGCAGGCCGAGGGTGCGCGGGTCACTCCAGCCGTCCTCGGCGGCCACGGTGAACCCGTAGACGAGGGCGACGAGCCCGGCCGTGACGGTCAGTGCCCCGGGCAGGTCGTAGCGGGCTTCACCCGACGCCTTGCTCTCCCGGACCACCGGGGCCGCGGCGATGGCGGTGACCAGCGCGATCGGCACGTTCACCAGCAGGCACCAGCGCCAGGAGGCGTACTCGGTGAGGATGCCACCGACGATCAGGCCGATCGCCGCGCCGCCACCCGAGATGGCGCCGTAGACGCCGAACGCCCTGGCCCGCTCCTTGCTCTCGGTGAACGTGACCGTGATCAGCGAGAGCGCGGCCGGGGCGAGCACCGCCGCGAACGCACCCTGCAGCGCGCGAGCGGCGAACAGCAGCCCCGCGTTCGGTGCGACACCACCGAGGGCCGAGGCGACGGCGAACCCGAACAGCCCCAACATGAAGGCCCGCTTGCGGCCGAGGTAGTCGGCGATGCGGCCGCCGAGCAGCAGCAGACCGCCGAAGGCGAGGGTGTAGGCGGTCACCATCCACTGCCGGTTGGCGGTGGAGATGTGCAGCGAGGACTGGGCGTGCGGAATCGCGATGTTCACGATCGAGGCGTCGAGGACGACCATGAGCTGGGCGACCGCGATGATGCACAGCGCCAGCCATCGCCGGGGGTCGGGCGTTCCGTCGGCCACGCCCGCCGGATCGGCTACGGTCCGGCGGTCGACGGTTTCGGTCACGGGGAGGCTCCTTGCCAGAAAGATTGGTGTCGGTCGGACCGGACACCACGACGTTCGACTACCAGGACCGACGAGGTGACGACGGCCCCAGCGTCGGGACACAAGGCAGGACGAGGCGGATCAGCGCGGGGTGACAGACCCGCTGGCCGCCCGCGCGTCCCGTGCGGCGCTCCGCACCGCGGCCCGGAGCATTCGATCGTATGTTCGGAAGGCTATCAGTTCAGGAGACGGTTTCCGCCGGGAGACCCGCGCGGCCAGCGATCAGGGGCAGCGCCAGTTCATCGACGAGGTGATGCACGAACGCGTCATCCAGCGCCTCGCCGGTGACGAGTAACCGCATGAAGATCATCGACGTGATGACCTCGACCAGCGGCCCCGGGTCGGCGGATGCGGCCAGCTCCCCCCGCTTCGCCGCGCGTTCCAGCAGGCAGCAGCACATCTCCGCCTTGTGCTGGCGCATGTTGTCCTGGATGACCGCGGCGAGCTCAGGAGACTCACTCGCCGCCCGCAGCACGCCGACGAGCAGCGCTCCGTCAGGCCCGGACGCAGCCTTGATCATGAGCCGCACCTGGGCCAGCAGATCGTCACGAAGGGATCCGGTGTCGGCGGGCGCGCTGTCGATCGGCGCTCGCCGGCGCAGGGCCTCGATGACCATCTCGTCCTTGCTGGCCCATCGCCGGTAGATCGTCGCCTTGCTGGCGCGGGCCAGGTTCGCCACGGCGACCATGCTCATCCGCTCATAGCCGACCTCGACGAGCAGCTGCAGCGCGGCGTCGAGAATCGCCTGCTCCCGGGCATCGTCCCGGGGTCGACCGCGGCCTGCGCCGCAGGGGATGTTCACAACCTCCTCCCCCCTTCGGACACCCGTACGATCGTGGGCGTCCCTGACTCATGGAAACAGTACCGTACTGTACTGGAAATCGCGCCACCGCCGACGACGTGTCCCCGCCCACATCGCCCCGGCCCGTGCGGCGCCGCGGCAGCCCGCGGACACCGCCTCGGCCGGGGATGATGGGCGGGACCAGCATGGTCGACCCCGGACGGTCGACGGGACACGGCCGATCGATCACCGCGCGAGAGGATCCCGTCATTCCCGCCCTGCAGCGCCGCCAGCACGCCGCCATCGCCGTCGCCGCGGCCTGTGCCGCGCTGGCCGCCGGAGTCACCGTCGCCACCCGCGCCATCCGGCGACCTCCCCCTGCGCCCGGCGACCCCGAGGCCGTCGCGTTCTCCGGCGGTCTCGCCGCGACACCGCCGGGAGGCTGGGAGCTGCGGGACGTGCCCTACGCGCGGCTGTCCGCCGCCCAGCGTCTCGACCTGTACCGGCCGACGGCCCCGTCGGGTTCCGGTGCCGGCGCGCGCCGGCTGCCGGTGGTGCTCACGATCCACGGCGGCGCCTTCGCCCTCGGCGACAAGCGGGAGGACGCCCCGGTCGTCGCTGCCCTGCTGGCCGCCGGCTACGCCGTCGCGGCCGTGAACTACCGGCTCTCCGGCGAGGCCCGCTTCCCCGCCGCGGTGCAGGACGTCAAGGCGGCCGTGCGGTGGCTGCGCGCGCACGCGGACAGCTACGGCCTCGACCCGGACCGGATCGCGGCGAGCGGCCAGTCGGCCGGCGGCTACCTCGCGGTCATGCTCGGCGCGACGGCGGGTGTGGCGATGTACGACGACCCGCGCCTGGGCAGCCCGAGGGTGTCCAGCGCCGTCCAGGCCGTCGTCGACTTCTACGCCCCGGTGAACTTCGGCTCCATGGACGAGCAGGCCCGCTCGAACACGCGCTGCGCCGCCGCCGACGCCCGCCACGGTCGCCCCGGCTCGCCGGAGTCCCGTTTCCTCGGTCGCGCGGTCGCCACCGCACCCCAGCTCGTGCGGGCCGCGAGCCCGCTGCACTACCTCGGTCACGCGGCGACGCTGCCGCCGTTCCTCGTCGAGCACGGCGACGCCGACTGTGTCGTGCCCCACGGTCAGTCCCTGGAGCTCGCCGAGGCGCTGCGGGCCGCGGGAGCCCCGGCGGTCGAACTCACGATCATTGCGGGCGCTGGCCACGGCGGCCTGTTCCCCGCGGCGGAACGGATGGCCGCGGTGGTGGAGTTTCTGGATCGCGTCCTCGCCCGCTGACCTCACGAACCCCCAGGACCACCCGGACGTGGCGCCACGACGCCACGGCGGGCGCGCCGCGCTCCCCCGCCGATCTCGCCCCCGCCGATCTCGCCCCCGCCGATCCAGCTCCCCTGGACCGATACCTCTGCTCCAGATAGGCTCTGTAACAGACCTAATTGTCGGGGGTCGATGAGGGGGCGCTGAGCACCGTGAGCCCGTTGGTGGAGATCGTCGTCATCGCCCTCGTCTGCGTCGCCTCGGGCGCTCTGGGCAGCCTGCTCGGCCTGGGCGGCGGCACGTTCATCGTGCCGATTCTCACCCTCGCGTTCGGCCTCGACGTGCGCCTCGCGATCGGTGCGTCCGTCATCTCCGTCGTCGCCGGTAGCGCCGCGGCCTCGCCGCGCTACCTCGACCAGGGTTTCGCGAACCTGCGGGTCGCGGTCACCCTCGAGGTGGCCACGGTCAGCGGGGCCGTCGGCGGCGCCCTGCTGGCCGGCCATCTCAGTGCCCGCACGCTGTATGTCGTGTTCGGCGCCGCGCTGGCGTTCAGCGCGGCGCAGATGCTGCGCAACCGGCAGGAACGGTCCGGGCTGGCGGTGCCGGGCGACCGGATCGCCGACGTGCTGACCCTGCACGGCAGCGTCACCGACGGTCCGCGCCAGCACGCCTACCGGGTCACCAGGACCGCCACCGGCCTGACGATGATGACCGCCGCGGGTGCCGTGAGCGGGCTGCTCGGCATCGGCTCCGGCGCGATGAAGGTGCCGGCCATGGACCTCGCGATGCGACTGCCGATCAAGGTGTCGACGGCGACGAGCAATCTGATGATCGGGGTGACCGGCGCCGCCAGCGCCGTCGTCTACCTGCAGCGCGGTGACGTCGTGCCCGCGCTGGCCGCCGCGGTGGCGATCGGCACGGTCGTTGGTGCGCGCCTTGGTTCCCGGCTGCTCGCCGGGGTGCGGACGACGACCCTGCGAACGGTGTTCCTCGTGGTGCTCCTCGTGATCAGCGTTCAGATGCTGCTGCGCGGGCTGGCCTGACCACGCTCGACGCCACCTTGTGAACGACGGACGACCAGAGACGGACGCGACGCGAGAGAGGGCAGGTGGCGCCATGACCATCACATCGGCGGGCGAGGCCCCGGAGGTCGGCGCGCGGGCGGTCGCCCTCGTGCTCCGCATCGGCGGTGTGGTCGGCATCCTCCTCGTCATCGCCGGACTGGCCACCGGAATCGGCCAGGACGGTGCCGCCTGGGTGCACGGCCCGGGTGGTGGACTGCTCGACGGGTCCGCACCGGTACGCCTGTCCGACCTCGCCAGCGGGCTGCGCCACGGCCGGTCGAGCGCCGTCATCCTGCTCGGCATGGCCGTCCTGGTCGCGACCCCGGCCGCCGGGGTCGTGGCGGCGGGGCTGGCGTGGCTGCGCTCGCGCCAGCCGTGGCTGGCCGCGGTCGCCGCCGTCGTGATCCTGCTGCTGGTCGTCGCCGGCGGTCTCGGCGCCGAGAGCTGACGCCGGCGGCGCGGCCCGCGGACGGGGCCGGCGCCCTCGAGTCGGTCCCCGCGGCACGGGCTGATCCGCCCTGGCAGCCTGCCGCCGCCTGTATCGCTTCGGCCGGACCGAGTGGTGGAAACACGGAGATGATCCCTGCGGTTTCGCCGGACCGCCCGGTCGAGCGGGCGGCGAAACCGTTACTGTTGCGATGTTTCCGCACTGCGTGACCGCACCGCCGCGCCTGTTCCGCCGACCGCCGACCGCCGACCGCCCACTCGGGAAACGGAAGCGCCATGACCGCCGATCGCCCTGACTTCGTGCCGGCCGCCCTGGACATCGATGTTCCGCATTCCGCGCGGATGTACGACTACTACCTCGGCGGAAAAGAGAACTTCCGCGCGGACCGGGAAGCGGCCGAAAAGGTCATCGCCGCCGCTCCGGAGGCCCCGTTGATGGCCCGGGAGAACCGGGCGTTCATGAACCGGGCCGTCGCCCACCTGGCCACCGAGCAGGGCGTCCGGCAGTTCCTCGACGTCGGCACCGGCATCCCGACCAGCCCGAACCTGCACGAGATCGTCCAGGCGGTCGACCCGGCCGCCCGCATCGTCTACGCCGACTACGACCCGCTGGTTCTGACCCACGCCCGCGCGTTACTCGGCGGCACCCCCGAGGGCCGCACCGCCTATCTGCAGGCCGACCTGCGCGAGCCGGTGCCGCTACTGGCGTCCGACGAGGTGCGCGAGACCCTCGATCTGTCCCGCCCGGTCGGGCTCTGCCTGGTCGCGATCCTGCATTTCATCACCGACAACGAGGATCCGTACGGCGTGGTGCGGACCCTGCTCGACGGCCTGCCGTCCGGCAGTTACCTGACGCTGTCCCACGCCGTGTCCGACGCGGCCACCGCCGGCGCCGCCTCGATCGTCTCGACCTACCAGAAGTCCTCCTCGAGCCTCACCCTGCGCACGACGGCGCAGATCCGCGCCTTCTTCGAAGGCCTGGACCTGCTCGACCCCGGCGTGACGCTGGTGCCGGCCTGGCGTCCCACCGGCCCGTTGCCCGAAGGCCACGAGAAGGTCTGGATCGCTGGCGGCGTCGCGCGGATGCCGTAGTCGCCCCAGGTCAGGCGCTTGAATGTCGATCTGCCCGACGCGGATAAGCGGGTTTTGCTAGAGTCCCTGTCACGTCTTGAGCGCCAGCGTTCAGCCCCGGCTTGCTGGCCGGCAACCCTGCGTCCGCACTGGGGTGCCCCGGGTGATGACAGGGCCGCGGCAACCCGCCAGCGGCAAGTGCCGACCCGTCATGGGTCCAAGGGGAGCGACGTTGACCTCGATCGTTTCTGTCATGCCCGAATCCGCCCGCCGCCCGGAGGTGCCCGCGCAGCCGGACGAGCACGCCGTGCCAGGCGACGCGCAGCCGGACGCAGCGCTGCTGGCGGTGCGGGGCGCCGGCCTGCACGTGCCGCTCGTCGGCGGCGGCCGGGTGGAGTACGCCAACCTCGACTACGCGGCGAGTGCGCCCTGCCTGTCCGCCGTCGCCGAGCACATCGAGCGGGTGCTGCCCTACTCCGCGAGCGTGCACCGCGGGGCGGGGTTCGCCTCCCAGGTCTGCACGTCGCTGTACGAGGGTGCCAGGGCGGATGTCGCCCGGTTCGTCGGTGCCCGCGACGACGACCTGGTTCTGTTCACCCGCAACACCACCGACGCCGTGAACCTGCTGGCCGGCGCGCTGCCCGCGGGCGCAGGTGACGTGGTGCTGTTCGATCTGGAGCACCACGCGAACCTGCTGCCGTGGCGCGGGCGCGGAGCGCGCTGCGTCGCCACCCGCCCGACGCTGGCGCAGAGCCTGGTCGCGCTGGAGGCCGAGTTGCGGGCCGCCCCGGCGGCGCTGCTCGCGGTGACCGGGGCCTCGAACGTCACCGGCGAGGCCCCGCCGCTGGCCCGCCTCGCCCGGCTGGCGCATGCCGCCGGCGCGCGGATCTTCGTCGATGCCGCGCAGCTCGCGCCGCACCGCCGGGTCGAGATGGCCGCGATCGGGATCGACTACCTCGCCTTCTCCGGGCACAAGCTCTACGCGCCGTTCGGCGCCGGGGTGCTCGTCGGCGCCGCCGACTGGCTGGACGCGGCGAGGCCGTACCTGGCCGGCGGCGGCGCCGTGCGCGAGGT
>NZ_JALKFU020000250.1 GCF_023242965.2 Frankia sp. AgKG'84/4 | reverse complement strand
TTTCCCGCCGAACCCGGGCGAGGCAGCCATCCAGCAGAACGCGGGCGGCGGCTACGTCAGCCGGCGAGGTCGATGGCGAGCGGCGGCGGTGGGCGAGCCCGACTCCGGGACGGCCGGCACGGAGGGGCTCAGCGTGCCGACAGCCGGTGCCGCGGCGATCGTGCCGTCCGCGTTGATCCGGGGCAGCGCCGCCGGGGGCTTGCCGCCGGGCATCGCCGCCGGCTGCCCAACGCCGTAGATGGCCTGGTAGATCCGCTTGGCCACCGGCCCGGCGTACTGGGCGCCCTGGCCGGAGTCCGGGATTGTCACGACGACCGCGTACTGCGGGTCGTTCGCGGGGGCGAACGACGCGAACCAGGACGTGTCGCCCTTGCCCTCCACCTCGGCGGTGCCGGTCTTCGCCGCGATCGGGATCTGGGCGGTCGGCCAGTCGGCGAAGATGCCGGTCGCGGTGCCGCCGGGTTCGGTGCTGACCCCGAGCAGCCCGCTGCGGATGTAGGCGAGGACGTCCTGGGACACCGGCACCGTGCCGGTCTTCGTGGGCCGGAAGGTCCGCACGACCTTACCGTCGGGCGAGATCGCCGCCCTGGCCAGCATCGGCTTCCACACCGTGCCGCCGTTCGCGACGGCAGCGTAGGCCTGGGCCAGCTGCAGCGGGCTCACCGCGAGGTACTGACCCTGACCGATGGCGAACTGGGTCGCGGCACCGGCGTTGTAGAGGTACCCGTCGACGCAGGCCTCGGCGGCGTACTTGCGGAACCGTTCCGCCTTGACCGGGTCCGTTTCCTCCGGGTAGCCGTTCTTCGCCCGCCGGCAGTACGAGTCCTTCAGCTCCGCCCAGATCGCCTTCGCCCCGGCCCGGTCCACGACCGACCCCTTCGTCTCCCCGGGCAGGTCGATACCGGTGGCCTTGCCGAAGCCCATGGCCTCGGCCATCCTGACGAAGTACTCCTTGGGCGGCGCGTAGGGACCGCGGCCGTTGCGCAGGCCGCCGTCGGCGAGCCAGGCGTTGTAGGCGAACTGGTCGAAGATGACGTCGCAGGAGATCACCAGCGCCTGGTGCAGGGTGATCGGCCCGGCGGACTCGCCGTCAAAGTTGTGGAAGGTCTGGTCACCGATCTGCAACGTCTGCGCGCAGGGGTACTTCTGGTCGGGCTGCCCACCGAGGTCCTGCAGGACGGTGGCGGTCGAGACGATCTTGAAGGTCGAACCGGCCGCGCCCGAACCCTGGTAGGCCCGGGAGAGCAGCGGAATGCCGTTCGCTGGGTTGGACAGCCCCTGGTAGTCCTGTTCGGACACGCCGCCGACGAACACCGACGGGTCATACGACGGCAGGCTCGCCATCGCGACGACCCCGCCGGTACGCACGTTGAGCACGACGGCGGACGCGGTGCGCGCGCCCCCGCCGAGCGAGTTGATCGTGTCCTGCAGGGCCTGCTCGGCGGCCTGCTGGACGCCGAGGTCGAGGTTGAGCACAAGATGGTCGCCGCTGGCGGGCGCGGTGGTGGACGCGGTGCCGGCCACCCGGCCGAACCTGTCGACCTCGAGGCGCTCGACCCCGTCGACGCCACGCAGCTCGTCGTCGTAGGTGCTCTCCAGCCCGGAGACGCCGATGAGGCTGTTGAGGTGGTAGCCCTTCTCGTCGCCCTGCCGGTCGAGCTGGTCCTGGGTCACCGGAGCTAGGTAGCCCAGCTCGTGGGCGGCGAGCGAGCCGTGCGGGTACTCACGCACGGCCTGCAGGTCGGCGGAGACGCCGGGGAAACGATCGGGATGCTCGATGACGGCGAGGGCCTGCTGCGGGGAGACGTCCTTCGCGACCGGCACAGGCTGGTATGGCGAGCCGTTCCAGCAGGGCTGTCTGACCTGGCCGCCGCAGAAGCGAATGCGCCGGGTCAGCTCGTCGGCCGGGCTGCCGATCACCGAGGCCAGCCGGGCCAGCACCGCCTTGCCCTGGTCGGCCTGCCGGTCCGTGATCGACCGGTTCACCGAGATGACCAGCGAGGTGCGGTTGCGCACGAGCGGCTGGCCGCGGTCATCGAGAATCATGCCGCGGGTCGCGGGCGTCACCACCTCGCGGACCCGGTTCGTCTCGGCCACCTGCCGATAGTGGTCGCCGTCGAGGATCTGCAGCACCCACAGCCGGGCACCGAGCGTTACCAGCAGCGACAACACCAGGACACGGAGCAGCAGGACGCGGATCCGCATCCGATCATTCATCGGGCGCTCCGCCGTCGGTTCCCGGCCAGCCTGCGCGAGCCGAGGAGTAACGCCGGGTACACGAACGGGGTGACCAGGGCTGCGTAGACGCCGGTGACGATCGCGCGGGTGAACGCCTCGCCGCCGGTCAGCGCCGCCTCGCCCAGGATCGAGGTGATCGCCACGTACGCCAGGGTGCCCAGCACGCTGGCTCCGCCGATCACCGCCAGGGGGACCGCCACCGACCGCTGCGCCTCATTCATCACCAGGCCAACAGCGTAACCGATCAGACACAGAACGAGAGCAGACTGACCGAGGACATGACTCGATGCCAGATCGGCCAACAAGCCGACCACAAAGCCACTGATCGACCCGACCAGCGGCCCCTCGATCAGCGCGATCGCCGCCAGCAGGGTGAGAACGAGGTCGAGGCGACCGCCGGGAAGGTCCAGCCGGGCGACGACGGAGACCTGCGCCACCAGGGCGAGCACGAGCAGCCCGATCGCGGCCGCGAACGTGCGGACCCGGATGGTCTCGGCGGAATCGAACATGTCCAGCATGCCGGTTCAGCCCGCCCCGCCCTGGGCGGCTCCTGGCGCGGCCGCGCCAGGAGTTCCTGACGGCTGCGCCGAACCGGACGGCGCGGGAGTGACGGCGGGCGGCGGCTGGGCCGCGACCGGGCGGGGGGCCAGCAGCCGGTCACCCGGATCGGCCGGCGGCCGGCCGACGACCACTCCGACGAGGTCCAGGGAGCCGACGGACACGTACGGCCGGACCTCCGCGGTACGGGACAGGCCACCGACGTCCGTCACCTTCGTGACCTCGCCGATCGGGACCCCGGCGACGTAGTCCAAGCTGCCGAAGGTCACCAGACGGTCACCCTTCTGCACCCGGAAGGACGCGTCGTACAGGGTGAACACGAGCGAGCCCGGGCCCTGCCCACCGGCCACGGCACCGAGCAGCTGGGTGCGCTCGAGGCGGGCACCGATCCGGCTGTTCGGGTCGCAGGCCAGCCGGATCACCGCGGTGTGCGCGGTCACAGACGCGACCGTGCCGACGAGGCCGTCGGCGTTCAACACGGTCTTGTCGACGGTGACGCCGTCGTCGCGCCCCGCGTTGACCGTCACCGTCCAGTCCGTACCGGTGACGTCGCCGATCGCGATCACCTTCGCCGGGATGATCGAGTACTGGCCCCTGTCGGCGAGCAGGCGCAGGCTGGCCAACTCCCCCGCCAGCCTGGTGATCTGCTTGTCGTCGGCGAGCTGGCGGCGTAGCTGGGCGTTGTCCTGGGTGAGGCGGTCCGCGCGGTCGTGGTAGCGGTTGGGGTGGGCCAGCGAGGAGACCGTGCGACCGATCGGGCGGACCACCGCGGTCACCCCGTTCTCGACCCCGCCGAGCGCGGAGTGCACGGCCCCGCGGACCCCGGTCGCCGCATGACCCGTGCGGTAGTCGAGCGTGATCAGCGTGAACGCGACGACGAGCAGAGCGGCGATCACCAGGCGGGTTCGCCTCGTGTCACGCCCCACAACGGCCTCCGAAGAAGATCTCAGGTCCCGCGCCGCCAGGAGGCGGGCGCCGGGCGGCAACGGACGACGGCCCGTGCCCGCGACGGGCTGACAACGGCCGGGTCACGACAGGCCGAGGGGCCGGGCACAGCCCGTGGCCCGTCGCTTCGGTCGGACGATCGGTATCGCCGCGACGTTCCCGGATCTGACACGAACTCCCCATTGCGGCGATGCCAGCCGGAATGACCCCAGGTGGGGCCGGGGAGACCGGCTCGACGTGCTACCGCCGCGGCTCGGAGATGAGTACCTGCTGAAGCGCCTCGAACTCCTCGACGCACTTGCCCGAGCCCATGGCCACGGAGTGCAACGGGTTCTCGGCGATGTGGATCGGCATGCCGGTCTCGTGGCGCAGCCGCTCGTCGAGCCCGCGCAGCAGCGCGCCCCCGCCGGTCAGCACGATCCCCCGGTCCATGATGTCACCGGAGAGTTCCGGCGGGCAGCGGTCGAGCGTCACCTTCACCGCGTCGATCACCGCGTTGACCGGTTCCTCGATGGCCTTGCGGATTTCCTCCGCCGTCACCACGATCGTCTTCGGCAGGCCGGTCACGAGGTCGCGGCCGCGGATCTCCGCGCTGGGCTCGTCCGGCACCTTGTACGCCGAGCCGATCGCCATCTTGATCTCCTCGGCGGTGCGCTCGCCGAGCATCAGCGAGTACTCCTTCTTCACATAGGAGATGATCGCGACGTCCAGTTCGTCACCGGCGGTGCGGATCGACTGGCTGGTGACGATGCCACCGAGGGAGATCACGGCGACCTCGGTGGTGCCGCCGCCGATGTCGACCACCATGTTGCCGGTCGGCTCGTGGACCGGCAGTCCGGCGCCGATGGCCGCGGCCATCGGCTCCTCGATGATGTAGACCTTGCGGGCGCCGGCCTGGTAGCCGGCGTCCTTGACGGCCCGCTGCTCGACCCCGGTGATACCCGACGGCACGCAGACGACCAGCCTCGGCTTGGCGAAGTGGCGCCTACGGTGCACCTTCTGGATGAAGTAGCGCAGCATCCGCTCGGTCGTCTCGAAGTCGGCGATGACGCCGTCCTTCAGCGGCCGGACCGCCACCACGTTGCCGGGAGTGCGCCCAATCATCCGCTTGGCGTCCGTGCCGACGGCGAGGATGCCGGAGGTCGTGGTGTTGATCGCCACGACGCTCGGCTCATTGAGCACAATCCCGCGGCCACGCACGTAGACCAGCGTGTTGGCAGTACCGAGATCGACGGCCATGTCACGACCGAGGAACGACAGCGAACTGGACATCGTCGGGTACCGACCTTCCCGGGGATGCGGTCCTGGCCGCCTCCGGCACGGCGACGGGAGTTGGCGGGAGTCACCAGGTAAGCGGAGTCACCAAGTAACGACAGACGCGTGGAGCACGGACAGGATTCGTGGAGCGGGCGGGGTCACCCGGTGCGCCCGCCAGGTTCCACCGCGGTGACCGAAATCGTCGACCACCGCGACGCACCGTGCACGCTCCGGGCAGGTACTTGAAGGGTAGACCGCCGAGCGGCCCTCCGCCGGCCCTGCCGACGGTGGGGGCGCTCGTGTCACTCTTGGCCCGGATCGACCTCGGCTGGGGGTGGATGAACCACGAAGCCGATACGCCCACCGTCGGCCGCGCCCCCTGCCGGAGCGTGGCCGACCTTGATCGAGTCACCCCGCGGGCAGGCGCCCGCGTCCGCCGTCACGCACCCGGCCCGGGCGTCAGCTCAGCCCGGGGAAGAACAGGTCGATCTCACGCTTCGCGGATTCCGGCGAGTCCGAGCCGTGCACGAGGTTCTGGCCGATCTCCAGCGCGTAGTCTCCGCGGATCGAGCCGGGAGCGGACTTCACCGGGTCGGTGGCACCGATCAGACCGCGGGCGGCCTCGACGGCACGCGGCCCCTCGGCGACCAGGGCGACCAGCGGGCCGGACACGATGAAGTCGACGAGCTCGCCGAAGAACGGCTTGGCGGAGTGCTCGCCGTAGTGCGTCTCGGCGACGGAACGCTCCAGCGTGCGCAGCTCGAGAGCGACCAGGGTGAGCCCCTTGCGTTCCAGCCGGCCGACCACCTCACCGACGAGGCCACGGCTGACGCCGTCCGGCTTGACCAGGATGAGGGTGCGCTCGGCGGACACGGTTCTCCTTCACGATCATCGACATCGTCGTCTTAGACGGGAACCCGTGGGCCCCTCGTCAACTTACAGGGTGCCCGCGACACGTTCATGGCCGGACCGGGCCACCTCGCGGCGCGCCTGGTCCCGCCTCAGGAGCCGAGCAGGGCCCTCGCCCGGCCCACGACGGGCGCCGAGCCGGTCACCAGCACGCCGGCGCCGCCCAGGTCGACGTCCTGCTCGGCCAGCCGGACCGCGTCGTCGATGGCGTCGTCCAGCCGCGGGGCCACCTCGACCCGGTCCACGCCGAACACGCCGGTGGCGACGGCTGCGAGGTCGTCAACGGACAGGCCCGCCGCGCCCGCCCCCGACGTGACGACGACAGCGGTGAGAACCGGCTCCAGGGCAGCCAGGATGCGCGCGGCCAGCGCCTCGTCGCCGTCGACGGCGACCACGCCGATCAATACCTCGAACGTGAACGCCTCGTCCAGAGCGCTCGCGAGCGCCGCGGCGGCGGCCGGGTCCCGGGCGATGTCCAGCACGATCGACGGCGAACTGCGCACGACCTCCAGCCGGCCCCGCCCGTCCACCCGGGCGAGACCCGCGCGTACGGCGTCCAGGTCGAGCTGGTTCTGGCCGCCACCGAGGAATGCCTCGACGGTGGCCAAGGCGACGGCGGCGTTGTGCGCCTGGTGGGCGCCGTGCAGGGGGATGAACAGCTCCTCGTAGGTGCCGCCGAGGCCCTTGAGCTCGACCATCTGGCCGCCGACCGCGATCCGCCGCCCGACCACGCCGAACTCCATGCCCTCCCGGGCGACGGTCGCGCCGACGCCGGCCGCCCGCCGCAGCAACGCTCGCGCGGCCGGCAGCGCCTGCTGGGCTAGCACCACCAGGGCATCCGCGTGGATCGCCGCGCCGACCCGCGCCGCGATCCGGTCGAGCCCGGCCGCCTGCGCGTCCTCGCCGCCCGGGTGATCCCCCGGGTCCAGCTCGGCGCCGGGGAGGACGGCGGCGGTGTCCGGGTAGGTGGACACGACGTCCTCCTCCCCTTCGCCGGGAACGGAGACCGGGGTGATCGCGGCCACCGGCGCGGCGAGCAGGTCCGCCAGGTCGCCGAGCTCGGCGCAACCGTCCCAGCCGGACTCGATGACCGCCAGGTCCACCGGAGCGTCGGCGAAGGCGGCGAAGGCCACCGCGGCGAGCAGCTCGAAGCCGCTCAGCGGCCCGTCGTCCTCCACCAGCGGCAGGTAGGGGGCGACGTCCGCGTAGGCGCGGCCCAGCACGTCGGCCTCGATCTCCGCGCCGGTCAGGCCCAGGCGCGCGACCGCGCCGAGCCAGTCCGGCGAACTCAGCGAGCCGGTCCGGATGCCGAACTCGTCGAGCAGCGCAGTGATCATGGCGACCACGGAGCTCTTCCCCACCGAGCCGGCGACGACGATGCTGGGGAAGGTCCGCTGCGGCTGGCCGAGCACGTCGAGCAGCCGGCGCAACCCGGGCAGACCCGGGCGCGGGCCGTCGCCCGCCCGCCGCGCGTACGCGGCGGCGAAGGAGGGC
>NZ_JALKFU020000024.1 GCF_023242965.2 Frankia sp. AgKG'84/4 | reverse complement strand
GTCGGTGTGCTGACCGGCGCGCACGGCGTCGACCTCCTCGGCCGGACCCGGCACACCCACCTGCTGGCCAGCGTCGCGGACCTACCCGACCTCGTCCTCGGCACGGTGCGCCGGTAGCGGCGCGCTGGCCGGCCGGAGCGCCGCCCGGCGCGCCAGGGAACCGAGCGAGACCAGCGCCCAGGTTCCTTCGAGCAGCAGGAAGCCCCACTCACGGCCGAGGAGCGCGGTGGCGGCGAGCGTCGCCGAGCCGACCGCGTTGGCGAGGAGGTAGCGACGGCCGCGCTGGTCGACCTGGCCGAGCAATGCGCCCGCGAACGCGGCGAGGATGAGCAGCGAACCGGCGACCTGGACAACGTCATACATGTCGATGCACCTACCGACACCGTCTTGTCGCTGTCCGGGTACGGCGTGCCTCGTCCGGGACGCCGGCATCCGCCCAGCGTCACACGCCCATGATGGCAGGCCGCTGGCAGTACGCAAGCCCAGCGGCGCGCCCTGGGCATCGCTGTGGGGGACAGGATCGAGGTGACCGTTCGCGCCGGGGTGCTCGAGGCCCGTGCCGTCAGCCGGCGCGGCCGCGAGACGCGGATGCGGATCAGGACTGGTACGGCTGTCTCCGTAGCTGCCAGACACGCACGCCGCCGGCCACCTGGACAAGGGCGAGCAGTGCGATCTGCAGCCTCTGGCTTCGCGTCAGTGTGGCGGCTGCGCCGCGCCCGTCGCCGGCTGTCGTTGCGGGCCGGCGACGTTGCGTCCAGGCCGCCTGAACAGCGCGAGGTAAAACAACGCGTACACCGTCATGCCAAGGGCGAGGGCGCCCGCGAAGCCCAGGTCACTCGACCCGAAGAGGTGGTTCAGCAGCAGCGAGGTGGCCACGAACGCGGCAGCGGGTACACCACCGCGCAGCCACGGACTGGCACTCTGCAAGGGGGCGGGTCGGGCGAGACAGGCGCGCAACTGTCCACGTTCTTTCCTGGGTCGGGACATACCTTTGTGCGCCGCGGCGCACTCGCCGGCGTACCCGGCGGATGGCCGCGGGCCGGGACATCCGGGCCGGGACATCCGGGCCGGGACATCCGGGCCGGGACATCTCAGTGCACGGCGAGCTCGCCGAGGTCGGACCAGTCGACGCCGGGAGCGGTGGTGTTGATGATCTTCGGCGTTGAGGCCAGGTGCGGTGGCAGTTCGCGGCGGGCGGTGGCGAAGTGCTCGGAGGTGACGTGCGCGGCGCCGGCCGCCTCGTCGCGGAACGCCTCGATGAGGATGTACTGGGCGGGGTCGTCGAGGCCGCGCGACCACTCGAACCACAGGCAGCCCGGTTCGGCGCGGGTGGCCGCCGTGAACGCGGCGGTGATCTCCGGCCACCGCTCGACGTCCTCGGGCTTCGGGCGGAACTTCACCGTGATGACGATCATCGTTGATCTCCTTCGTCGGGGCGCGATCCTCATGATGCCCGGGACGGTGCGCCCGGCGGCGTAGCGATACCGTACGATCACCGCGAAGGGCTGAACACAGGCGGTAGTCGTCGCGCGTGCGTCGTGTTCTCGGACCGGACCACGCGGCGGTCGGCCGGCCCGGTCATCGTGTGGCGTCGGGGGACGGTGTGCGGGTCTCGTTTTTCATCTGGCCTGTTCGGCTCACGCTCATCCGTGTTGTGCTCATCGGGCTCGCGGGTTATCTGCTGCGGGTCGCGGCCGACGCGGGGCAGGGCCGGGCGGTCGGATTCCTCGTCACCGTCGTCACGCTGGGGCTGCTCCTCGGCGGGATCCTGACCTGTTTCGAGCAGGGGGTTCTTGGCACGGCCGCCGAGACCTTCGTGGATCTCGTCTGTTTCGGCGCGGGCATGGTGGCCGCCCGGCTGGCCCACCAGTACGGGAAACCGTGCGTGTCCGGCCACGTCTCGGTGTGGACGTTCGCGGCGTTCGCCTTCCCGTTCGGATTCCTGCTGGCCCGGTCGATGTTTGGCCGCGGGCTGGACGCGAAGGTAACCCGCATCCGTTCCGACCTCGCCACCCACCCGACCGTCGGGCGTTTTCTCGGGCCGGTCGTCGGCCCGCCCACCGGGCGCGGCGAAAGCCCGCTGCGCCATCTCTCCCTCGTCGAACGAGGCATCGGCGTCGCCCTCGGGCTGCCGCCCTACATCCTCACCATCTATCTACTGTTCTCCGTGCTGGGCGGACCGTGGCTCGTGCACACCTCGACCGTGCTGTCCCCGCTCGCCGGCGTGCTCGGCTCCTCCGAACAGGCCTCGCAGCTCGTCCGGGGGCTAGCCGAAGCCGTCGACACGACGGTGCGCAGCGACTGCCTGCGCGGCCTGGGCCCGCCGGGACGGCACTGAGGCCGCGCGGGTCGCGGCGATGGCGCGTCGACTGTCGAGCTGGGAGATCCACGCGCGTGGTCGACGAGTCGGTGAACACCCGGTGAAATGGTAAAGATCGGGTCAGGTCGGGCATCAGCCGGGCTGCGCTGGCGCATACGGTGTCGCGATCACACCGGTTCGAATCGCGTCCGCGGGGTCTGAGGTGGCAGGGTGGGCTGGTTGAGCGCCGGCAACGTGATCGCCGTGCTCACCGCGCTGATCGGCCTGGTCGCGTCGTTCGCCGCGGTCTGGTATGAACGCCGGCCGCGGCGCCGGCTGATCGGCTACCGCGTCCAGATGGCGATCCGGGTCGGCAATGGCAGTCGGCGCCGGCGGACGCAGGCGGCCTTCGGTCTACTCAACGACCTGCCCGGTATCTCGGATGCATCCCTCGTCCTGCTGCGCATCGAGAACTACGGCGCGCAGAGCATCGTCGAGTCCGACTACACCAACAGCGGGCCGTATGGGCTCACCGTCGATGCCGCCGATCTCTTCGTCCGCAGTGTCGTCGTCATTCCCGACGCCGGCCAGGAACACCTCCTCGGGCATTTCACCGACCCGGACAGCATCAGCTACCGCGACAGCAGCATCCAACTTCCGCGCGTTCCGCTGAACCCCGGCCAGCACTACAAGCTGCTCGTACTCCTCGACGGCGACGGGTCCGGCGACGACATACGGATGCGCGGCGGAATCCGCGACGGCGGGATCGTCGAGACCGAAAGCATCTCGGTCGACGACCGGCCGCCGAAGTTCAGCCGGCCGGCCCGCCTGATCACGGTGCTGCTCACCGCGTGCGTCGTCATCCTCGCCGCCATCATTCTCCTTCCCGGCCACACCCGCGGACCCGTCGGCTGCGCCACCGGCGCGCTCACGGTGGCGGGTTCCACCGCGTTCGCCCCGGTCGCGAAGGTGGTCGCGGACCGGTACGAGGCCGACTGCCCCGGTTCGACGATCACGGTGGCGGCGCAGGGCAGCGAGGCCGGGCTGCGCGACGTCGCCGTGTCCGCGCCGACGAATCTGATCGCCGTCTCCGACGGTCGCGTGAACGAGGGCGGCAGCCCCGACCTGTGGGGGCAGGCCGCGGCGTTGTCGACCTTCGCGCTCGTCGTCAACGACCAGGTCGGCGTGCGGAACCTGACACCTGATCAGATACGTCGGATCTTCTCCGGCGGCGTGAGCGACTGGAGCGGCATCGACCCGGGCGCCCGCGGCCCGATCCAGGTCCTCAGCCGCACGACGGACTCGGGTAGCCGGATGGCCTTCGACCGGCTCTTCGTCAGCCCGTCGTCGCAACTGGCGAACAGCACGGCGGGCTGCACCCGCGAAAGCTCCCCGGACGTCGAGTTCTGCCTGCTGGCCAGCACGAACGAGGTCGTGTCGAAGGTCGCGGCGTTCCCGGGTGCCATCGGCTTCGTCGACCTGCGCGCGGCCAGAAAGGTGGCGAACGCGCACACCGTCGCCATCGACGGCCACCAGCCGTCCATCCATGACAGCGCCTACCCCTTCACCGAGGTCGAGTACGCCTACACCCACGGCCGGCCCGCCCCCGGCTCCCTGGTCGACTCGTTCCTCAACTACCTGATCACCGGCCCCGGCCGCAGCAACGTGATCACCGACGACGACCAGCCCTGCTACACCCCCGACAACCTCCCCCGCTGCCGCGGCTAGCTCTTCCCCTCGGCGGCCTTCGCGACCAGGACGCCGGTCGTGACTCGACAGCCGCGACTCGGTTCCCAACCGTCATACAGGCCGTGCGCGAGTCTGTGGATAATAACTGGCGTGGCCAACGAATCCGCCGAGGTTTTTTTGCTTCCCATGCCGCGGCGACAGGAGTGGCCCGACGGGGCCATCGATGTGGCCACACTGCTCGGCAAGGGCTGGCGGCCGCGTCCTTTCCGGCAATTCATTCTCAAGGTGCATAGCCGCTGCAATCTTTCCTGTACCTACTGTTATGTCTATCACATGGCTGACAACGGCTGGCGGAACCAGCCAACGGTCATGTCGCGGGAGACCCTCGCGGCCGCTGCGGGTCGGATTGCGGAGCACAGCCGGGACCATGGACTGCCGGTTGTGCGGGTGGTGCTGCATGGGGGCGAACCGCTCCTCGCCGGCAAGGAGTACATTGGGCACCTTGTCGGCGTGTTCCGTGATGTCATGCCTCCTGGCTCGACCGCGCAGTTCAGCATCCAGACAAATGCCGTGCTGCTTGACGAGGGCTTTCTGCGGACGTTCGCCGAGCTTGACATCCGGGTTGGTGTCAGCCTTGACGGGGCATCCGCGGTCCACGATCGGCGCCGGGTGCACGCGAACGGACGAGGTAGCTACGACGAGGTCGCCCGGGGGGTCCGACTGCTGGCCTCCCCGGCCTACCGGCGGCTGTTCGGTGGTCTGTTGTGCACAGTTGATCTCGAGGCGGACCCGATCGAGACCTACGAGGAGCTGCTCTCCTTCGAGCCGCCGGCGATCGATCTTCTGCTGCCGCACGGACACTGGTCCGGGCCGCCGCCCCAGCGTGTGTCGCGGGCGGACGTGACGCCTTACGCCGACTGGCTCATCGCAATCTTCGACCGTTGGTACTCCGCATCCAACCCGCCTGACGTCCGGCTGTTTCAGGAGATCGTCTATCTGCTTCTCGGTGGCGCCAGCAACACCGAGTCCGTCGGCCTGACCCCGTCGACGCTGCTCGTGATCGAAACCGACGGCACGATGGAGCAGGTGGACACGCTGAAGTCGACCTACGAGGGCGCGTCAGTAACAGGGCTCAACGTCGTGGACCACTCCTTGGACGTCGCCCTTCAGCATCCCTCCATCGTGGCCCGCCAGCTCGGCCTCGACGCGCTGGCGTCCACCTGTGGGGATTGCCCCGTGGTGATGGTCTGCGGCGGTGGGTACTACCCGCATCGGTACCGCAGAGGTGTCGGGTTCCGTAATCCCTCCGTCTACTGCCCGGACCTTCTGCGCCTCATCCAGCACATCCAGGACCGACTCCGCAGCGACCTCGCGCGTCTGGAAGACAGGCGCCGTACCTGATGCCTGCGCAAATTTCCTTCTGACCGGCAAAGTAGGCGGTTCACGCTCATGCTCTCATCCAGGCCAATGAGCCCTCGGGTGGATTGGACGTGCACATCTTCTGGCAGCAAGCTGTCGCAGGCCTCTGGCTTGGTGGCGCCTTTGTCCGCTACCGGACGCGATGGGGCGGCGCGCGAACCTTGATTTTGGCTGTGGGACCCGGTTGGATGGCCCGGTGATATTCGCCCGGCTCGATCGGTGACGGGCTGCCAAGGGGGAGACGGCATGGAAAAGACCGACGACATCGTATCCGAGATGGTGGATCTCACTCGGGTGAATCTCGACGACCTGGTCCTGAGTGACGCTGGCCTGGCTGGTGAGTCCAGCACGGTACTGGCACGCTCACTTCGCCGTCTTCTCCGGGATGTCGACGCGCCCGGTGAGGCGCTGGCCGGATTTCAGTCAAGCATCTGACGATCCGGTGTTCGCCGTGGTCGGAGTCCCGTGACCACCAGATGGTCGGCGATCGCGGGTGATGGGCAGCCGGCTGGGCATGTACTCCCCCGATCCGAATTCGATCTTCTTGCCGCGGGTGCCGGCCATGGCCACGGAGCACTCCGAGCCGGCCAGCTCAGCAAGCGGATCCTGCTGTCGCGGTCGATCGTCGACATCTCGCATCGCCGGGACGCGCCGCTTCGGGTGGAGCTCGCCGACGCGTTCGCCCTGCTGGCCGCGGCCCAGAGAAAAGACCGCTCCGCGGTCGAAGCCGTACTCCTGTCGCCGCCCGTAGGCACCTGGGCGACGCTATGCCTGCGCCAGCTACGCGGGCTCATCGACGGTGATACCCAGAACGAGGACCACAGCCCCTACCTCATCGGGCTGGCGGCCGCTGCGGCGGTCCGTACCGGTCTGGACGCCGAGATGACGCTGCGTCCCGTCGGTGGCGGAGTGCTAGTACCGACGATGGGCATGGTCGTCGTGCCGCACGACTGCGGTCCGGTGCGCGCCCGGTGCCGCGGTGGTGCCCTGGAAATCGACGGCATCGGGCGCATCGACATGTCCGCGTCCAACGGTCCGGACACCCCCTTGTGGCGTCCGCTGCGCCGTCTGTCGAGCTTCGCGGGTGGACAGCGGATCAGTGTCGGGTTCGATGACCTGGATCCCTACCGAGATGGAGAGGGTCTGCCGGTGGCTGGCCGGCACAGTCCGGCCGAGATGGCCGTCTGGCACGCCCGGCTTGACGCGGGGTGGCGTCTGCTCACCCGGGAACACCCCGACCGGGCGGCGGCTATCGCGACGGGGGTGCGAACGCTGGTGCCGCTGGTGGCTAGTGAGCGCGCCCCCGAGCTGTCCGCGAGCTCCCGCGACGCGTTCGGAGCCGTCGCGCTCACCTGCCCTGCCGACGGACTGACAATGGCAGGCGCACTGGTGCACGAGTTCCAGCACACGAAGCTGTCGGCGTTGCTTGATCTCGTGCCGCTGCACGAACGGCCGTCCGCTCGGCTGTTCTACGCCCCATGGCGCAGCGATCCGCGGCCGCTTCCGGGTCTACTGCAAGGTGCCTATGCGTATCTCGGGCTGTGCGACTTCTGGCAGGTGCATCGTCTGTCGGCGACGCGGGAAGGAGCGCCGCTGGCCGAGTTCGAGTTTGCTCGATGGCGCGACCAGGTCTGGCAGACGGTGGGCACCTTGGAGTCGTCCGGCGAGCTCACCGCCGAGGGTACCCGATTCGTCAGGGGCATGAGAGCGCGGATCACGACGCTGCGCCGCGTTGCGATACCAGCGCGATACACCGCATTTGCTCAAATGGCCTCGGCGGATCATCGGATGACGTGGCGCCTGAGGCATCTGCGCCCGGATTCGGCCAACGTCGGTGAGCGGGCCGACGCCTGGCTGACCGGAAGTGCCTGTCCACCCACCCCGGCCGCGCCGGCACAGATGGTCGCGGGCGCCCCAGCCTTTCACCTGACTGGCCGGATCAGACTGGCTCGACTGGGTGCCACCGCTCCCGAAGAGTTCGACCGGTACCGGGATGACCCGGGGCGACTGGCCGCCCTCGCCACTCCTGCCACCTCAGCTGATGCGCGGTACATCTCCGGTGACGTGGATGGGGCGTTCGCCGCATATCGGGAGGAGATCATCCAGGATCCCCGACGAATTCCCTCGTGGACGGGCCTAGCGCTGGCTGGCCACGAACTGGCCGACGCCAGCGGCCTGAGGGTGCTGGCCACCGCGCCCGAGGAGCTGCTCGCGTTGACAACCGAGATCGTCCGCCGGACCGGCATGACACCCGATCCGGCCCGCCTGGCAGCCTGGCTCGCGGGTGGTCACGAGCAGGGAAACTGACCCCTGGCAGATGGCCTGTCGGCACCTCGGCAGGCCATCTGCCCACGGATCAGAACGGCGACGGCTCGAACACGAAGTCGAGTCGATTGCCTCTGGCCATCTCGAGCACATCGGTGTGCTCCGCGCCCAGAGCCTGCCGATACCGCGCGAGAGTCTCGCTCGCCAGGACGTCCGCCTGCCGCCCAAGACCAAGCAGGCGCAGGTCCAGCGCCAGGTTGGACGCGCACATCAGCGTGTGTGGATGTTCCGGGCCAAGAATCCGGGTGAGCAGGGGAAGGGTCTCCTGGTCCAGTTCTCGGGCCCGTTCGACATCACCGAGATCGGCCACGGCGGCGGCCAGACTGGACTGGCAGGTAAGCGTGAGATGGTGATCGGCGCCGAGGGCCCGGTCCAGCCCCGCGAGAGCCTCCTCTAGCTTGTCTTTGGAGTCCTCGATGAGGCTCATGTCGCCGCTGTCCCGGCCGATCTGGCGGCGAATGACGGCGAGATTAAGAATGCTCGCGTGCGTGTATGGGTGATCTGTGATGAGTACCCGACGGTATCCTTCCACGCTCCGCTCGATGATTTCCGCCGCCGCTTCCAGTGACCCTATCCGCCGCAGCGAGTTTCCCAGATTGACGGCTGCGGCGAGGGTATCTGGGTGATCAGCCAGGAAGTTCTCCACATAGCGTTGGTGTGTGTCCCGCGCGAGCGCGAGCGCGTCCTCGAAGTCGCCATCGAGGCGTCGGGCCACGGAAAGGTCCTTGGCCTGCAGCAGCACCCAGGCGTGATTCTTTGGTAGCACCTGTTCGGTCAGCTGCTGATACAGCTGATATGCCTGCTCGGCGAGGCCGCGGGCCTGTCGATACTTCCCTGCCTGACGCAGGTCGCGTGCGACCGCGTTCAGCGAGAAGATCACATACAGATCATCGTCGCGGCCGTAGAAGTCCCGTCGGTCCTGCAGTGTCTTCTCGTCGAGTGCGCGCGCTCGCTCGTAGTCGCCGGCCAACTCGTAGTCGACCGCGAGGTTGTTGGCTGCCAGAAAGGTGTCGGCATGGTCGTCGCCAAGAATGTCGCGGAGCCTGGCGAGGATTTCCTCATCCAGCACGCGAGCACCAACAAAGTCACCGCGTACCCGGAGGTCCGCGCCATGGCCCAGGGTGACGAACAGAGTCTCCTGGTCGTCCGGGCCCAGGGTGTGCCGCATCTGCTCCATGGTGTGCCGGCGTGACTCATAGGCCTCTTCGTACCGACCGAGGCTCCACAGGGCATCCGCCTTGCGTCGCGCGGCGATGAGCGTGTTCCGGTCCGGTTCCGCCTCGTTCTGTTTCCCCCAGATCGACAGCGCCAGCTCTGCCGATTCGATGCATCCCGTGGTGTCACCCACATTGTAGAGATAGCGGATTATGTTGTTGAACAGTCGGCGGACATCCGGATCCGGACTCTCCACCACGGACGACGGTGTGACGTGCGGCAGCAGGTTGTCGTAGGCCGGCCACTTCTGTACATCGTCGGGATCATCCGGGTCCGCCACCCGCAGCAGTCGGTGCACCTCGTCGCGGATGAGGTCGGTTTCCGCCGGGCTCAACTCGTCACGAATGAGCTTTTGGATCAGGCGGTGCACCTGGAGGGTCTTGCGATTGTTGTCGATCCGGGCGAGGGCATACCGGCCGAGTTCGCGCATCGCGCGGCTGACCATGATCGGGTCAGCCAGTGCCTCGCGCAGCGGAGAGTCGAGAACGAAGCGCCCCAGGATGAGGAGATCCCGAGAGATCGGCTCCGGGCCGAAAAAGGCGCAGCGGCGCAGCAGCTCCATGGCGAACGGCATCTGCTCGCGCAGCTGCGTCACGGAAAGGCTCCACGCGGCGGCGACTGGAACCGGGTAGTCCGAGGGCGGGTTCTCGGCGAGCAGCTGTGCTGACTTCTGGTTCAGTAGGTCCAGGTAGTCGGCGACGGCCATGCCGGTCTCTGCCTGAAGGGCCCCGGCCTGCTCGAGAGCGAGCGGAAGATCCCCCAACGCCTCGGCGAGCTGATCGGCTTCTTCCGGCCGGATACCCTGAACCCGGCGGTGGAGGAACTCCAGACTCTCGGCCCGCCTGAACACGTCGACCTCAACCGTGTCAGCCATGCTCTGCCAGCGATGGTTTCGCGAGGTGACGAGAACGTTCCCGGATCCGTGCGGCAGGAACTCCCGGATCATCTCCGGCTGGTCGGCGTTGTCGAAGATGAGCAGCCAATTTCGGTACGGCTCGCCGCGGCGAAGGGCGTCGAGCACTCCGGCGACGGCGTCCTCGATGCGGCCGGGGGCCACGGTGAGACCGAGGCGCGGAGCAAGCGCGGCCAGCGCTGATCGGGCCAAAGCGGTCTGGTCTGCGGGGACCCACCAGACCACCTGGTAGTCGCTTGCGAATCGGTACGCGTATTCGATGGCGAGCTGGGTCTTGCCGACTCCGCCCAACCCTTGTAGGGCGTGCGGCAGGACGGCGGTGACCTCGGAGGTCACTCGTCGTCGTAGCTCGCTCAGTAGGGTTTCCCGACCGGTGAAGTTCTTGTTTCGCTGGGGAACGCTTCCCCACACAACTGGCACCGCCCGATTCGGGACGGCGCCGCCTGCTGCCCGCGTTTCTGTCACCATGCCCCTGCCCGGCCTTCTTTCCGCGGTCCTGCTCAAGGGTCCCGTTGCCACAGTCTCACATAAGTCTCCATCCATGCTGCCTTACGTCTCGGCTCGCGCCACAATCTTCTGGCGGGAGCGTCGCGGCTCCGGCCGGTACGACCCGCACATCAGTTCGCTGACCTGCGTCTTCGCCCGGCCTCACGGTCCGGCCGGTGTTGATCGGGAGCGGAAACCCAACGTGCTGCAAACCGTCGGAATACGGCTTCTGGTCTCGGGGTTCCTGGCGCGTTGCCGTGAGCCAGCAGAGCGTCGCGTCCGGCCGCATCTGCCGTGCATCATTGGGCGGAGGCCGTCGTCGACGGTGGTCCGCGCTCTCCGGGGTGCGGTGGGGCGGCCCCGCGAGGCGGACCGGTGTTCGACATAGGAGATTCGCGCACAGATGTGAGAAAGTTGGGATCCGGACCGGATGATAAATGGGGCGCGCGATGAACGAGCGGGACTGGGGACGCCTCGTCGACCAGCTCAAGAACGGCGACTGCACGCCGCTCGTCGGACCGGGTGTGGTCGGTGGGGGTTCGCTGGCCGCCCCGCGTCGGACCGAGGGGTGCGCGGCGATCGAATACCCTTTCCGCGACCGCGCCGACCAGCCGCAGGTCCTGCATTACGCTGACCTTGCGGGCGACCGGTCCGGATCTCTACGTCAACGGGTCGCCAGGTCTGTTCAGGACAGCAGTCCACCCGACTTCGACGTGCCCAGTGAGCCGCACGCCCTGCTAGCCCGACTGCCATTGCCCGTCTATCTTACGACAAATCCTAACAGTTTCATGGGGGATGCCCTGAGCCAAGTCGGGAAACGACCCCGGCGCACGATCTGCCCGTGGCACGGCAACGTCGCCGCAGGCCGGGCGAACAGTCTCGCCGAGCCTTTCCCGAACCCTGAGGAGCCGGTGGTCTACCACCTGCACGGATCCGCCGAGGAACCCGCCTCGCTCGTCCTCACAGAGGACGATCATCTGGACTTCGTGATGAACCTGGCGATGGATCGCGGTGCCGACGACCAGCAGATAATTCCCACCCACATCCTGCCCGCGCTGACCACCCGGCCGCTGCTCTTCCTCGGCTACAACCTGGACGACTGGACCTTCCGGCTCCTCTTCCGCGGGCTGCTACGCACGTTCGCGTCGGTCGAACCACGGCGACATGCCAGTATCCACCTGACGCGGCCCGTTGGTGGGAGCACGGAGTATGAGCGGCGCCGCGCCGAGGACTACGTGCGTGCCTATTTCGGCCGATGGAACGTCGCGGTCTACTGGGGCACGACCCAGGAGTTCTGCGCCGAGCTGGTCGACCATCTGGGCTGGTCCTGATGGAGAGCGCGTCGCCCTATGTCGGCCTGCGATACTACGAGACGGACGACCAGCACCGCTTCTACGGGCGGGACCGAGAGGCCCAAGAGGCCCGCGCTCTGTGGCTGAGTAACCGGCTCCTGATTGTCTACGGCCAGTCCGGCGTCGGCAAGACGTCGCTCCTGCGCGCCGGTGTGGTCCCTCGGATCAGCCAGCGGGACGCGAACCTCCTACCGGTGAGCCGGATACCGCAGGGATCGGCCTTTCCCGCGGCCGTGGTGCCCCACCACAACCCGTATTCGTTCGCGTTGCTGTCGGCCTGGTCACGGGAGGAACCACCCACCCTTGCTGCCGGGATGCGCGTCGCGGAGTTCCTGCGCGGTCTTCCCGAGGTGATGGACCGCTACGACACGCCGCTGCCGCTACTCGTCGCGATCGACCAGTTCGAGGAGCTGTTCAGTGACCTACCACACCGGCGGGTGTATCGGGAGGAGTTCGTCGAGCAGCTCGTCGAAGCGGTCGAGGCGCTACCCCGACTGCGGCTGTTGATCGCGATTCGCGAGGATTTCGTCGCCAAACTGCTGCCATACGAGGCCACCCTGGGTCAGCATGGCAGGGCACGATTCCCGGTCGGGCTGTTGGGCAGTCAGGCCGCGCTGGAAGCGGTGACGCGGCCGTTGGCTTCCACCGCCCGGTTCTTCGCGCCCGGGGTGGCCGAGAAGCTCGTCGACAACCTACGCACGACGGTGATCAGCAATAGTCTGGGGGAGATCGGAGAGACCGTGACGGACACGGTTGAGCCCGTTCACCTGCAAGTTGTCTGCTCAGCGCTGTGGGAGGCGCTGCCAGAACCGGTCCGGGAGATCTCCCTGGGCCATCTGCGTGACCATGGAAACATCGAGCGCGCCCTGACCGACTTCTGCGCGCGCACTGTCGCTGAGGTGTCAGCCCGGCACGGTGTTCCCGAGCCCGACGTCTGGGAATGGCTCATCCGGGAGTTTGTCACCGAGATGGGCACCCGGGGAACTGTGTATGAGGGAATCAGCACCGCGGGTGGCATGCCCAACGAGGTGGCACGCGCACTGGAGGAGCGTCACATCCTCAAGGCCGAGCGTCGGGCTGGGTCACACTGGTTCGAGCTTCTGCACGACCGTCTGATCGACCCGATCCGACGCGGGAACCGGCCATGGTCCGCCCAGACAGTGCCGAACCCCAGCCCGGCGGTCTACCTGCGTACGGCGGAGGGCGCGCTGGCAGATGGTGATCTGGAGCTGGCGGAGAAGTACGCAGGCGAGTCGATCGTCTTCGGTGGGGATCGGGCCGATCCTCGTACTCGAGCCGAGGCCGAGGCCTTCCTGGGTGGCCTCGCCGCTCAGCGCGGCCACCTGTCCGATGCGCGAGCGCGCTATGCGAGCGCGGCGATGCTGTTCGACACCCTTGGAGACCAGATCGCCGTCGGACGCGTGCAGGCGACGATCGGGCGGCTGCTGTCCACCGCCGGACGTAACGCCGATGCGCTGGTAGAACTTCTGGCTGCCTCGGCGAAGCTACCGGGTGACGTTGAGCTACGGGTGGATCTCGCCCGGGTGTACACGCGGGTCGGCCAGCATCAGGCGGCGCTTGGGGTGCTGGGTGGCGCGCTGACGATAGCTCCCGCTGATGTCGGCGCCCTCCTCCTACGCGGATGGATCGAAGCCACTCACGGCGATCCGGCCTCAGCCCTCAAGGATCTCGAGAACGCAGCCCGGCTACGTCCGGCACTCGGCGACGACGGGGAGGTCGGCGCCGCCCTGCAGGCGGCCCGGGCTCGCCTTGACGCCTCCTGACGATCGGCGTGGGTAACCGTGTTTCTCAGGGGTTTGCCGGGGGTGCGCCCGCGGCCGACGTCGGGCCGTCCTCCGTCAGAAGGTCCAGCAGGTAAAGCCCGCGTGCGCCGCCAAGGATCACCTGGTCGCCGCTCGGCGTCCAGGCACACGCGTGCAGGCGCGCGTTGAGCCTGATCATGGCGGCCAGGGTGCCAGCATTCGGATCCCAGATCCGCACCGTGCCGTCCCGGCCGGCCGCAGCGATCCAACGCCCGTCAGGCGCCACGGCGACAGCTGGTACGTCGTCGGTGTGGCCGGCGAGGAGGACTTTCTCGACGTGTTCCAGCGGATCCCACACCCGCAGTGTGTGATCCCGTCCGACGGAGGCGAACCAGGACCCGTCCGGCGCCGTCGCGAGATCGACAACGCTGTCCACGTGGCCGCCGAGCAGCGCCATCTGTCGTCCGGTGACCGGATCCCACACGCGCACCGTCGCGTCAACCGACCCCGAGCACAGCCAACCGGCGTCTGGCGCGACGGCGAGCGCCGACACCTGACTGGTGTGCCCGGCGAGCAGCTGGAGCTCTCGCCGGCCAATTGGGTCCCAGACCCGGACGGTGCCGTCTGTCGCTCCAGTCGCCAGCCACGAGCCGTTGGGCGCGACCACGATTGCCGTCACCCGGCCGGCGTGACCCGCGAGCGCCGCCAGCTCCCCGCCGGCCGCAGGATCCCAGATCCGCACGGTGCCGTCTGCCGCGCCGGCGGCCAGCCACGCGGAGTCCGCTGCGATGGCCAGCGCGGCGGTGCGTCCGGTGACCCCGTCCAGCACCGCGCGTGCGGTTCCGGTGGCGGTGTCCCAGATCCGCACCGTTCCCTCCCCGTCAGCCGACGCCATCCAGGTTCCATCGGGCGCTATCGCGAGGACGTCGACGGGCGCGGTGTGGCCGGCCAGCGGAGTCAGTTCGATGCCGGTGCGGGGGTCGAACCGGCGTATCGCGCCGTCTCGGGTTCCGGTAGCCACCCAGCTCCCGTCGGGCGCGACGGCGATCACCGCCACGTCGGCGATGCTGCCCACCGGGATGGGGCGGCGGGCACTGCCGACTGCCGGATCCCAGATCCGCACCATGCCATCGCCGCCAGCGGACGCCAGCAGACCGCCGCTGTCGGCCACTGCCAGCGCGACGAAGCCGGGGGGATGGCCGGTGAGCGCCGCGCGTTGGTAGCCGGCGCGCGGTTCCCACACTCGAACCGTGCCCTCCCCGTCCGCCGAGGCCAGCCAGGTGGAGTCGGGTGCGGCAACCAGGGCCGAGACTCGGCCGGCGTGACCGGCAAGGACGTTCAGCTCGGCACCGGGCAGTGGATTCCAGACACGCACGGAGCCGTCTCCCCCGCCGGAAGCCAGCCAACTGCCGTCCGGCGCCGAGACGAGCGCCGATACCTGGCCGACGTGCCCGTCCAGGGCGGCGAGTTCGCCGCTGCTGGTCTGATCCCGTACCCGGCTGGCCGGGTCCCAGACACGCACCACGTGATCGCCGCCCGCGGACGCGAGCCAGGAACAGTCCGGGGCCACGGCCAACGCCGACACCCATCCGGTGTGCGCGGCAAGCACGGCCAGCTGAGTTCCATCCAGCGGGTTCCAGATCCGCACGGTGCCGTCCGATCCGCCGGAGGCGAGCCAGCTGCCATTCGGCGCCACCGCGAGCGCGGACACCCAGGTGCCGTGCCCTGTCAGCGTGGTGCGCCGGCCATCCTCCCGGTGCCAGATCCGTACGGTGGCGTCCAACCCACCGGAGGCGAGCCAGGAACCGTCTGGAGCGATCACCAGCGCCGATACCCGACCGGCGTGCGTGCCCAGCACGGTCTCAGCGCCAGCGTGAACGTCCCACACACGTACCGAGCCGTCCCGGCCCGCCGAGGCGAGCCAGCTTCCGTCCGGCGAGGCGACGAGCCCGGACACACCGCCCGGATGGCCTGGCAGCGTCGCGCGTTCCAACCCGGCCCGCGGGCTCCAGATGCGCACCGTCCCATCTCCGCCGCCGAAGAACTCACCTCCGCCACCCGATGCGAGCCAGGATGAGCCGGGTGCGAGAACCAGGGCGGTGACCTGTGACAGGTGGCCGGTGAGAGTACGAGCGAGGGCAGGGTCCGGCTGATCGGGGAGCGGTGGGACGGTGGGGCGCAGGCTCGGCCTGGCGAGATCCTCGATCAGCTCCTGTGCGGCAGTGGTCAGTACGTCGACTCCCGCCGCGTAGACGGCCAGCGTCGCAGCGGCCACCGCGGGTTCGTCCGCCGCCTGGTGCAGGTTCGCCGTCTGGCGCGCCAACCGTCCCAACGCCTGTGCGGCTGGGTCCTCTGGCAGGAGTGCCATGTCCGCTTCGAGCATGACCGAACCGAACATATGGATCTTTCCGGCTGCCCAGCGCAGGTCATGGGCGAGCGCGACGAGCTCACCGTGTTCGCCGGCTTCGTCCAGGTGCAGCGGCAGGTTCTTCCACAGGTAGAAGTTGGACCGGGGCAGGCGCCACCACGGCACCCTATGGCCGCCGCGCGGCGGGTTGTCTGCCCGATCGCCGCTGGCGAGGATCGGCTCGGCCAGCTCGGCGCGGTAGGCGGCCAACAGGTCAGCGTGGGCCGACCGCAGGCGGGGGCCGACCCGGTCTCGGATGTATCGGTGCATAACGTCGTGCAACCGCACCCCCACCGGGCCGCCAGCGTCGCCCCGGACCTGGCGAATCAGTGACAGCTCGGCGAGGCGGTCGCAGAAGCGGCCCGTCCGCCACGGTAACCAGCCGGCGGTGTACCGCCACATGACCTCGAGTACTTCCAGGGGAATGACCGTGCCCCGCGGGAACGCGACCAGCTCCAGGTAGCGGTCGAGTGGGCTGCCGGTGTCAGTGCCGGGCTCGCGTAGCAGCCGGAGGCTCGCCTCCACCGTCGCCGCGATGGCCTGAGCTCTACCGAGCTCGTCGAAAGCGGTCGGACCGGCTTCGTCAAGGTCGCGGGTGGCCTCCTCGACGGCGGCCACCACCGGCATGCCGGCACTGATCCGCAGGTAGAGGTGTCCGGCAATGAGACGCAGCAGCAGTGGCCAGCGTCCACAGCGTTCGGCGAGAGCCTGCGCGTCGGGGGCGGAGAGCTGCTCGACGCGGCCCATGAGCAGCGCGACGGCCTGGTCAAGCTGCATGAGATCCACGGTGATGGTCGAGCAGTCGAGCGGCAGAGTGGCTCGATCCCGAGTGGTGACGAGCCGGTGGCATCTCACTCCCCCCTGGCGGAACGGCGTCAGCTGTTCCGGGGACCAGACATCGTCGATGACGAGAAGGATGCGCCGATCCGCGAGCAGCTCGCCGAGTCGCATCCCGGCCTGCATCGGGTCGGCGGACGCGGGATGTTCATCGCCCAGCCGTCGGCTGAGGCCGTTGATCTTCTCCGCGAGCTGGGCGTCGGCGAGGTCCTGGCCGACATCTGTCCAGAGCACCCCGTCCGGAAAACACAGCCGCACCTTGTCGTGCCGGCAGGCCATGAGCGCGAGCGTGGACTTGCCGAAACCCCCGGTGCCGTGAACGCCGACCACGTCGGACCGGGCTCCGCTGTCCGAACCGGCGCCCGGCGCGGTCAGCGCGTCCACCAGTCGGGTGAGGAGCCTCGGACGGTCGACGATTCGGCTGGTCAGGTCCGGCACCCAGTAGATCGGCCGGAACTCCTCGGCGGGAGCGACCGCCCGCACCATCTCGCGTCGCCGCCTCGCCTCGCCCAGGGAGAGCAGCAGCTCCCGCTCCAGCTCGGCGGGCGTGGCGATCCGCTTGACGGTGATTCGGGACTCCGCGAGAAGGCGCTGGCGAAACACCTCTTGGCGTTTCCAGTACAACGGGTCGTGAAAGAGTCTGCGCAGCCCGACCGTACGAGACTCCTCCAGCAGGAAGACCAGCCTTTCGATGCCCAGCGCCGTCGCCGTATCGAACTCCAGCTCGGTGTAGGAGACCTCCTCTCTGCCGACGACCGGCGAGCCGTAACGGAAGCCGATGATTCCGACGTAGAGCTCGCAGTCCCCGACCCGTCGACGACACATTTCCGCTGGGTCACCGTCCTCGGCGGCGAACCTGGACATGTCAATCGGCACGTGCTCGAGGCGTATCACCGCGTCCTCGGCGGCCTGGACGAATGACCTGTCCTCGGGTAGTTCCCGCAGCTCACTCGTGTGGCTGAGAAAAACGCGCCACGCTGTCATTGCCATCCGATCCCCCGACTCGGCCTCACGGCCACAGTACCCGGGATGTCGGCAGGAATCGGCTCCTGCCAGCGAGCGGGGGAGTTGTTGCGCCGCAGCGGATTCGGCCGTCGGACAGCACCGGACAGGTCAGCGGGCGCCCGGTCGAGGTGATCGTGCTCGAAGACGGCGCGGACGTGTCGTGAACGAGACGGCGCCAGGTGCGAGACGCGGTGACGTCCGCACGCTCGGCCCCGCGGAGAGACCTCCGCGGTTACGCCGGTGGCGATCGCGGCGGCTGGTCACCATCGAACGCTTTCGCGGAGCGCGCTGCCCATGTTGGCTGCTAAGACTGGCCAGCAGCAAGGACTCGGGCGGCGGATCGAAACGAGGAGACGACGGTTGTCCACGATTGACGAGTCCACCGGACCGGCGGCGCCCACTCCGCGAGCGAACGTGACCACCGACGTGACGTCCCGATCAGGCCGGACGGCCGTGCAGACCCGGCTGGCCGCGTCGGTGCGGGCGACGGGGGAGGGGCATCGGGTCACGAATCTGGAGTTGTTCTTCGACCTTGTCTTCGTCTTCGCGTTCACCCAGGTCAACGAGCTGGTCGCGGAGGAGGGGTCGGTGCGGGCCGCGCTGCGGGGAATCCTGCTGGTCGCGATCCTGTGGTGGGCCTGGTGCAGCTACGCGTGGCTCGGTAACCAGGCGCAGGCCGACGAGGGCGTGCTGCGCACGGCGATGATCATCGCGATGGGCGCGGTGTTCGCGGCGTCGATGGCGATCCCGGAGTCCTGGCATGATCTGCCGGGTGGGCTGTCCGGGCCCCTCGTGCTCGCGGTGGCGATCATCGTCGTCCGAAGCCTGCATCTGGTCATCTACGCGGTCGCGGCCGGTACCGACTCCGGGCTGCGCCGGCAGCTGGCCCGCAACGCCGCGCCGATGGCGATCATGGCGGTGCTGCTGGTGCTCGGCGCGATGTCGCACGGTAGCCATCGGACCGTGCTGTGGCTGGTCGCCCTGGCCGTCGACTACTCCGGGACGTACCTGGTCGGCGCGTCCGGCTGGCGGATGCCGGCGCCCGGCCACTTCGCCGAACGGCACGGGCTGATCGTGCTCGTGGCCCTGGGGGAGTCGATCGTCTCCGTCGGTGTCGGCGCCGGCCGCGCCCCGGTGAGCTGGCCGATCCTGCTCATCATGGCGCTGGGGCTGGCCATCAACGTGGCCCTGTGGTGGGCGTACTTCGACGTCGTCGCGCTGGTCGCCGAGCGGACACTGCAGGCCCGCACCGGCGTCGAACGGGTGTTGCTGGCCCGTGCCTCCTACACCTACCTGCACTTTCCCCTGGTGCTCGGCGTGCTGACGACGGCGCTGGCGCTGCAGATGACCGTCGAGGAGGTCACCTCGGCCGAGCACAGCCTGACCGACACGCCGCACACCCTGCCCGGCGTGTGCCTGGCCGCCGGCCCGGCGCTGTACCTGGTCGGGCTGAGTGCGATCCGCTGGCGCGACCTCGGCCGGCCCAACGGGGGCCGGCTCGTCGCCGCCGCCCTGCTCCTCGCCCTGATCCCGGCGCTGCTGGCGCTGCCCGCGCTCGGCGCCCTCGGTCTGACGGCGGCGGTGCTCGCGGGACTGATCGGCGTCGAGGCCGTGCGGCACCGTGCCCTGCGCGACGTCGTGCGACATGAGGAGAGCGAACCCGCGGCGCCCGCCGGCGGGTGACGGCGCCGCGTGCTCGCAGGCGAGCGCCCCCGCACTTCTCGGAGTGGGATTCGGGGCGGTCAGGAGGGGACGCGGTAGCGGAGGTAGACGACGCCGTTGGCGAATCGGTGCTCGTCGAGGAGTTCGAGGCCGGTGCGGATGCCCGCCGGCAGGGCCGGTGTGCCGCCGCCGACGATCATGGGCCACACGAACAGCTGGTATTCGTCGACCAGGCCCGCGGCGAAGGCCTGGGCGGCCAGGTTCGCCCCGCCGATGGTGAGGTCGCTGGTGGCTTTGGCTTTCAGTTCCCGGGCGGCGGCGGGGTCGAAGCCGCGTTCGAGGCGGGTGCGGGCCGTCGACACGGTGGTCAGGGTTGTGGAATAGACGACCTTGTCCGCTGCCTGCCAGATGCTCGCGAAGTCGGCCCTGCGGTCGGACGCCTCGGCGAGGGTGGGGTCGGTTTCCCAGACGGACATCGTCTCGTAGAGGCGCCGTCCGTAGAGGAACGTGCCGAAGGATCTCAGCAGGGCGGTCGTGGCCGCGAACACGTCGTCGTCTGGCTCGTAGAGGTCGAAGGCGCCGCGTTCGTCCTCGATGTAGCCGTCGAGGGATGCGTTGGTGAGGTAGACGATCGTGGCCATGCGGCTTCTTCCTGTCGGTGCGCTCGGCGGCCTGGACCACCTGCCCCGATCGCCTCGTCAGACCTACGGGATGCCCGCTCGCGGGTCAAGCGTGAACCGTGCGGGCGAACGCGCCGACGAGTCAGCCCGGCGATCCCGTCGCTGACGGCGGTGTCGGCGCCGCCCTGGTCGACCGCGCGGTCGGCGGGGTGGGGGACACTGCCGGGCATGGTGCCTCCGTCGCGTCACCTGTTGCGGGCCAGGGACCTGGCCGATAGTCGATATGCGGAGCCGTTGACCGTCGCCGACCTGGCCCGCGCCGCCTGCCTGTCCCCGGCGCACTTCAGTCGGGAGTTCCGCCGGGCGTTCGGCGAGTCCCCGCACGAGTACCTGCTGACCCGTCGCCTCGAACGGGCGGCGGCGCTGCTGCGCAACACCGACCGGCCGGTGACCGAGATCTGCTTCGCGGTGGGCCTGACCAGCCTCGGCTCGTTCACCACGAGTTTTCGACGGGTCTTCGGCGCGAGCCCGTCGACCTACCGCGCGAGCTTCCCGCCCGCGCGGCGGCACATCCGGGTCCCCGACTGCGTGGCCCGCGCCCACGGCCGGCCGCGGAACCGCACGTTTCGAGAAGCCGAGCGGCCGCCTGGGTCATAGCGTCGCGACCGTCACCGAGTGAAGGGTCACGATGATCAGAGTTGCCAACGCCCAGTTCTGGGTGCACGACCAGGACGAGGCACTCACGTTTTACCCCCAGCGGCTCGGCTGGGAGGTCCGCTCGGACGTGACGGTGCCGGAGTGGTCGTTCCGGTGGCTCGTCGTCGGCCCGCCCGGCCAGGACGGCATCGGCCTCGTCCTCATGAGTGTGCCGCAGCCGCCGATGTACGACGCCGACACCGCGGCGCTCGCCGACCTGGTCGCCAAGGGCGCCGGCGGAACGCTCTTCCTCGAAACCGACGACTGTCAGGCGGCCTACGACCAGCTGTCGGCCCGTGGCATCGAGTTCAACGACCCGCCGACGCCGCAGCCGTATGGCATCGACACGTCGTTCCGCGACCCGTCCGGCAACAGCATCCGCCTGACGCAGGTCCTCGAGTTCTCCCTGGACCGCCGCTGACCCGCGGGCGCCGCGGCGACCAGCGATGTCACACCGTTACCACCAGATCGCCGAAGCAACCACTGGCAGCTACGGCCGCGGCGAGCGCGAGCCGCACCGGCCACCTACGGCACCGTGGGTGACCACCATCTGTGCCCACTGTCCGTACGTTGCCTGGGAGAGGGGCTTCCGGGCCTGCTTTGCCGGGCTGTGCGTCCGATTTATCCCTACAGAAGAGGCCGATACCGCTTCAGCCCGCGCAGCCTCGCGCGAACTCGCGCAGCCTCGCGCGAACTCGTGGCAGAGGGTGATGTCGAGGCGGGCGGGCGGGCGGGCAGGCGGGCCGATGGGCCGACGGGTGGATGGGTGGATGGGCCGATGGGCCGACGGGTGGACGGGCCGACGGGTGGATGGGTGGATGGGCGGATGGGTGGATGGGCCGACGGGTGGATGGGCCGACGGGTGGATGGGTGGATGGGTGGATGGGTGGATGGGCCGACGGGTGGATGGGTGGATGGGTGGATGGGTGGGCGGGAGCCGCCGAGAGCACCGTCGTGGCGATCGCGGTGGTTCGTCTGCGCGGACAGTGCGAACAACCGCGCTGAACGAACAGACCCCGACGGCACCCGACCCGCGGATGCACGAGGCCGCCTAGCGGACGAAAGCCGCCGGGTCGAGGTGACGTAGCAGGTCGGGGTCGGTGTGGACGCTGATCGCCGCGATGCGCCCGCCGTGGACCGTGAAGGCGAGGACCGCGACGACCGCCTCGCCGCCCGGCACGACGGCGATCCCGGGCAGACCGTCGACCAGCGCCGGGCGGCCATGCGGCGCCATCGGTGCGAACGTCGACACCCGCGCGGCCACTGCCCGGGCCC
>NZ_JALKFU020000249.1 GCF_023242965.2 Frankia sp. AgKG'84/4 | reverse complement strand
CCCCCCCCCCCCCCCCCCCCCCCCCCCCCATTTTTTAATTAAACGGCGACCACCGTTATATACACTGATATGTTTTGGTCGGAAGGGTAATTTTTTTATAAGAGACTGGTCCGGACCGGCGCCGGCCCGCGGGCCCGGCGGTCCGGACCGGTCGATCCGCTCCGGCGCCACCCGGTCGGGAAACACGTCCCGGGGCCGGTCCGACTCGGGCCGGACCCGATCCAGACCGTCCCGGCCACCCTGGTCGTAGGGAGAGCTCACCGACCGCTCCATCCATCGCTGTGGGACTCCCCGGTCACCTGTCCGTCACTGGGAACGAACCGGTGCCCCCAACCGCGGCCGGAGGTCCGATCGCCGCCGGTCCGGCGCCATCGGCGCCCAACCACGCGAGCCGCCGGCGGCCTCTGCCCGCGCCCGGACACCGGCCGACCCCGCAGGGTACGGTCGCCCGACAGGCCTGCACCGGCAAGGTCACCGCAGCCAGTCACGCATGGCTCGCGCCGCGCCTGGACCTGCTTTGAGACCCACATGGCTGACCAGGATCTCATGCCGGAACTCGCCCTTTCCTGCAGGGCATCACGTCCTGGCCGCTGACCGGCCGGGATTGGGTGGGAGGACACGCGCGCGGCGCGCCGGGGCCGGTCAGGTGTCCGCGGCCTGGCGCCGGCTCTGGCGCTTCGCCCGCGGCTCGCCGGTGCCGATCACATAGGACGTGATCAGGTGGTTCCACCCGCAGGGCCGGCACACCTCGACGACATACACCCGCAGCTCGCTGTACCTGGTCGCGAGCGCAGGCAGATCGCGCGTCGCCCGCGCCCGGCCGGAACTCTCACCGAGTTCGTCACCGTAGGTGTAGGTCACGTGGATCAGCGGGGCGCCGCCGCGGCAGACCGGGCAGCGCTTGCTCGTCGGCTCGCCGTGGTACTTGGCCGCACGTAGCAGGTACGGATGCGCGTCACACACGTCGAGCGACGACACCCGCCCGGCGGCGAGATCCGCGAGCGTCGCCCGGCGGGCCAGCGCGTAGTCGATGACCGACCGCGAACGCATGAAACAACGGTACGCCGCGGACGCCGGCCGGTCAGATCGTCGAGCAGAACCGCACCGCGCGGACATCTCGGGCGGAACCGGCTCTCTCGGCAGTCCGCGGCCACGGCGGCCCTGACTCTTGTGAGCTGGACGACATTGTGATGCCGGGACTATCTCGCCCAGCGGGTGCGGCCGCGCCACCGCAGGCCGACCGGCGCCCTTCGGGCGAGGAGCTCCAAGGCCGCTGACAGTCGCTGCAAACAGGCATTCTCTGCCGACGGGACGATCTGCGGACCGCCCGCCTCGGCTCGCGGACCGGGCCGGGCCGGGCCGGGCGGAGGGCGGGCGCCCGGTTACCGAGCGAGTTCTTCTGTCATCTTCTGGTCGCCGGTTGGTCATGTGTGGTTGCGGCGCTCGTCCCAGGACGTCTATCCTCGATGTATCGCTTCGATATGTCGGGGCGACAGTTCGGAACGACAGTTCGGAACGACAGTTCAGAGTGACGGCATCGGAACGACCGGACGGGTCGTCCCGGCGGACGCGGGAGGTGGGCATGCTGGAGCTCGCGGTTCTGGCCCTGCTCTCCGAGAGCCCGATGCACGGCTACGAGCTGCGTAAGCGGCTCTCGGCGGTGCTCGGCGCGTTCCACCGGTTCAGCTACGGCTCGCTGTATCCCTGCCTGCGCCGCCTCGCGGACGCCGGGTACGTGACCGCCGATGACGTCGGAGCGGCCACCCGGCTGGGCGGACGGAGCAGGGTTGTCTACACCCTCACCGGTGAGGGCAAGGAGAAGCTCGCCGACCTGCTCGGCGAGGGTGGCCCGTCCTCCTGGGAGGACGAGATGTTCGGCGTGCGGTTCGCCTTCTTCTCGAAGACGGACGCCGCCGTGCGCCTGCGCATCCTCGAAGGCCGGCGCGGTCGGCTGGAGGAGCGCCGGGAGAAGGTCCGCTCGGCTCTCACGAGGACTGTCGAGCGCTTCGACAGCTACACCCTCGAACTGCAGCGCCATGGCCTGGAGTCGGTGGAGCGCGAGGTCCGCTGGCTCAACGAGCTGATCGAGACCGAGCGCGCCGCGGTGCCGGGTGACGCCGCAGGCTCACAGTTGTCCACAGCATCCACAGGGTTGTCCACAACCTTGTCCACAGGAATGAATTCCTTTGCCGGATCCGAGGCCGACGTCGGCCCGGACAGGGATCCGCCCGGCCCACGCCCCGCGCGTGGTGGCGCGACAGTGGCCGCCAGCCGCCACGCGGCCAGGACCGGCCGGCGGGACGCCCGCGGCACGCGCAAGGCCGACACGGCCGGCGATGATGCCGGACCCAGCCGGCGGTCCGCGCCACAGGCCGGTGCGGACCCCGACGAAGCGGTCCCGACCGGGGAGTGAAAGTCGCCCCGTAGCACGACATCCGCCCGGCCGCTCGGCCGGGCGGGCAGCACAGCGGCGCCTCAGGCGTGCCGCGATCTCCACATCCATAGAAACCGCAGCTAAGGAGCAGACCGTCATGGGTTCGGTACGCGTCGCCATCGTTGGCGTGGGAAACTGCGCTGCCTCGCTGGTCCAGGGGGTCGAGTACTACCGCGGCGCCGACCCGACGGCACAGGTCCCCGGCCTCATGCACGTGCAGCTGGGTGACTACCACGTCTCCGATCTGTCGTTCGTCGCCGCGTTCGACGTGGACGCCAAGAAGGTCGGCCGCGATCTGTCCGAGGCCATCGTGGCCAGCGAGAACAACACCATCAAGATCGCGGATGTGCCGCCGCTCGGCATCACCGTCGCCCGCGGCCACACCCTCGACGGGCTGGGCCGCTACTACCGCGAGACGATCGAGGAGTCGGACGACACCCCGGTCGACGTCGTCGCCACGCTGCGGGAGACCCGCGCTGACGTGCTGGTCTGCTACCTGCCGGTCGGCTCCGAGGACGCCGCCAAGTTCTACGCCCAGTGCGCCATCGACGCCGGGGTCGGCTTCATCAACTGCCTGCCGGTGTTCATCGCCGGCGTGCCGGAGTGGGCCGAGAAGTTCCGGGCGGCCGGCGTGCCGATCGTCGGCGACGACATCAAGTCGCAGGTCGGCGCCACCATCACGCACCGCGTGCTGGCGAAGCTATTCGAGGACCGCGGCGTGATCCTCGACCGCACCATGCAGCTCAACGTCGGCGGCAACATGGACTTCAAGAACATGCTCGAGCGCGAGCGGCTGGAGTCCAAGAAGATCTCCAAGACCCAGGCCGTGACCTCCCAGGTCTCCCACGACCTGGGCAAGGACAACGTGCACATCGGGCCGTCGGACTACGTCGCCTGGCTGGACGACCGCAAGTGGGCCTACGTCCGCCTCGAGGGCCGCGCGTTCGGCGACGTGCCGCTGAACCTCGAGTACAAGCTCGAGGTCTGGGACTCCCCGAACAGCGCCGGCGTGGTCATCGACGCGGTGCGCTGCGCCAAGATCGCGCTCGACCGGGGCGTCGGCGGGCCGATCCTCTCCGCGTCGTCCTACTTCATGAAGTCGCCGCCGGAGCAGTACCGGGACAACGAGGCCCGCGACAAGGTCGAGGCGTTCATCCGCGACCAGGCCTGAGCACGACCAGTGTGGGCTCGGCGTGAGCTGAGCCCACACCGAGGCAGACCGGCGACCCCGGCGTCCGCCGCCCGTACCCGGGCCCGGATGCCGGGGTCGCCCGCGTCCGAGGCTGGTGCCGCGGACGCGGGCACGATCACGTGGCCCGGTCGGGCGCCCGCGCCCAACCGGTCCACGGGTACCGATCGGCGGGCCCTAGGCTGACAGGCGTGGCAAGGTCCGCGAACCTCCGCGAGCTGCTCAGCGGCCGCGAGTTCCGCATGCTCTATGCGGCTCGACTCACCTCTCAGGCCGCTGACGGCGTCTTCCAGGCGACCCTCGTGAGCTACGTGCTGTTCTCCCCCGAACGGGCCACGTCCGCCGGGGCGCTGGCCACCTCGCTCGCGATCGTCGTGCTGCCGTTCAGCGTGATCGGCCCGTTCGCCGGGATCGTGCTGGACCGGGTGTCCCGGCAGCGGGTCCTGGTGATCTGCTCGCTGGTGCGCATGGTGCTGATGGCCATCCTCGTGGGCCTCATCGCGGGCGGGCGCACCGGCGCGGACTTCTACGCGGTGGCACTCGCCTCGGTCAGCGTGAACCGCTTCGTGCTCTCGGCGCTGTCCGCCGGGCTGCCGGTGGTCGTGGGCGTCGAGCGGCTGGTGTCCGCCAACGCGCTGTCCGTCACCTCGGGCACGATCGCGACGCTGGTCGGTGCCGGGCTGGGCAGCGGGCTACGTGGGCTGGCCGGCGGGGAGGACTCCGCGGTCGCGGCCGTCGCGGGGCTCGCATCCCTCGCCTACCTGCTGGCGGCGGGGACGGCGGCGCGGTCCGGGCGGCCCGACTTCGGCCCCATGGTCGTCGTTCCGTGGCAGGGGGCGTGGAGCCAGGCGGGCCAGGTCCTCGCCGACATGGCGGACGGCGCCCGCTACCTGGCCGGCCACGGGCCGGCGCGGCGCGCGCTGACCGCCCTGACCACCTCCCGGGCCGCCTACGGGCTGGTCCTGGTGATGACCGTGCTGCTGTACCGCAACTACTTCACCGGGCGGACCGGTGGGCTGTCCGGTCTCGCCGCGGTGGTCGCCGCCAGCGGAGTCGGCACGGTCACCGCCGCGCTGGTGACACCGCGGGCGACGCGGCGGATGCCGAAGTCGACCTGGATCACGGTGGTCCTCGTGTTCGGCGGGGTCGTCGAGATCGTCCTCGGGCTGCCGTTCTCGGCCATCCTGATGATCCTCGCCGGGGCGCTGATCGGGTTCTCCGCGCAGGCAAGCAAGATCTGCGTGGACACGATCGTGCAGGAGCAGACGGACGACGCCTACCGCGGCCGGGCGTTCTCGCTCTACGACCTGCTGTTCAACGTCGCGTTCGTGGCCGCGGCGGCGGTCGCCGCGGTCGTCCTACCGGACAACGGGCGTTCGGTCCCCGTCGTCATCGTCGCCGGCGCGGGCTACGCGCTCGCCGGGCTGATCTACTACCAGGCCGCCTGCCGCCACCCCGAGGACCGGGTGATCCACGCTGTCGGCGCGCCGCCCGCGCCCGCCGGGACGCCGGCTGCGACGCCCCCGCCGGCGGTGGCCGGCCAGGCCGATCTGTCAGCGGCGTCGGCGACACCGCCGGCCTGACCGGCCGACCGCCAGCCGGCCTCCCGCCCGGGCAGCCGGTGGGACGGCCGGCATCACTCGCCGGGGATGGGCACCTCGTGCGACCGGGCCCAGCGCAGCAGTTCGGCCTCGGCGGCCTCCCGTCCGACGATGCCCTGCTCGAAGCGGAACTCCAGCATGTGCGCGCGCGCCTGGCCCACCAGCCGGGACGGGCGCAGGCCGAGCACCGCCATGATGTCGTCGCCGGACAGCTCGGGCCGGATCGCCGCGATCTCCTCGCGCGCGTCGAGGTCGGCGATCCGCTCCTCCAGCGAATCGTAGGTACGCGCGAGCGCCGTCGCCTTGCGCCGGTTACGAGTGGTGCAGTCCGAACGGACCAGCTTGTGCAGCCGGTCGAGCTCCGGGCCGGCGTCGTGGACGTAGCGGCGCACCGCCGCGTCGGTCCACTCGCCGCTGCCGTAGCCGTGGAAGCGCAGGTGCAGGAAGACCAGCCGGCAGATGGCGTCCGTGACGTCCTTCGGGAAGCGCAGCGCGACCAGCCGGCGCCGCGTCATGTCCCGGCCGACGACCTCGTGGTGGTGGAACGACACCCGGCCGCCAGGGATGTGTCGGCGGGTGCGCGGCTTGCCGATGTCGTGCAGCAGCGCCGCCCAGCGCAGCACCTCGTCCGGCTCGCCGGGCGTCTCCAGCGCCATCGCCTGGGTCAGCACGGTCATCGTGTGGGCGTAGACGTCCTTGTGCTGATGGTGCTCGTCGATCTCCATCCGCATCGCCGAGAGCTCGGGCAGCACGATGTCCGCGACGCCGACCTCGACGAGGCGCGCCAGGCCCGCGACCGGGTCGGGGGCGAGCATCAGCTTGCGCAGCTCGTCCCGGATCCGCTCCGGGGAGACGATCGCGATCCGGTCGGCCCGCGACCGCATCGCCTCGACCAGCTCGGGCACCGGGGTGAGCCCGAGGGCTGCCTCGAATCGCGCCGCTCGCAGGATCCGCAGGGGGTCGTCGTCGTTGGAGGCCTCGGGGCTCGCCGGCGTGCGCAGGACACCCCGGGCAAGATCCGCCATTCCGCCGAACAGGTCGACGAAGTCGTGGCCGGGGACGGACACCGCCATCGCGTTGACAGTGAAGTCGCGGCGGGACAGGTCCGCCTCCAGGCTCTCGCCGTAGCTCACCGTGGGGTTGCGGGACTGCCGGTCGTACGCCTCGCTGCGGTAGGTGGTGATCTCGAACCGCTGACCGCGGCGGGCCAGCCCCACGGTGCCGAAGGCGATTCCGGCCTCCCAGGTGGCCTCCGACCAGCCCCGGGTGATCTCCAGGACGCGGTCGGGCCGGGCGTCCGTGGCGAAGTCGAGGTCGGCCTGCGCCGCTGGGGTGGCGGCGGGCCGGCCGAGCAGGGCATCACGCACCGAGCCGCCGACGAGATGCAGCCGGTGGCCGGCCATCTCGAAGAGGCGGCCGAGCTCATCGGCGGCCGGCGGCACCCTGAGCAGCTCGCTCACCACCCGTTCGGCCGAGTCTCGCGGGTTGTCCAGACTGATCACTGACACACCTTCAGATTACGGGGTTCACCGAGGTGATCCGCCGCACGGATCGTGCCTGTGGACGAGCCACGCCGCGACCGGGCCGCGCTGTGGAAACAAAGCCATAAGCGGGAGGTTCCGGGCACAGGGGCAGGCGCGCGGGCGGCAGCCTCGTACGATCAACCCATGCCGTCGTCGACCTCCGCCACCGGCCGCGCTCCGCTGCGCCGGGCAGAGGAGACCTCGGCGGGTGGTCTGATTCTCGACCAGCGCTCCACGCAGGCGTCCGCCGCGCTGATCGGCCGCCGGGACCGGCATGGGCGGCTGTTGTGGTCGTTGCCGAAGGGCCATGTGGAAAACGGCGAGACGACGGAGCAGGCGGCCGTCCGGGAGGTCCGCGAGGAGACCGGTCTGACCGGCAGTGTCCTCGGCCCGCTGGGCACGATCGACTTCTGGTTCATCGCCGGCGGGACGCGCATCCACAAGACGGTGCACCACTTCCTCCTGCTGCGCCGGCTCGGCACGCTCTCCGACGACGACATCGAGGTCGACGCCGTGGCCTGGGTCCCGCTGGTCGAGGTCGCGGACCGCCTCGCGTACGCCGACGAGCGTCGGCTGCTCGACGAGGTACCGGTCGTGCTGGCCACGACCGCATGACGGCGTCACTGCGGCCCGCTCGTGCGGCGGGGCCGTGCCGGGCCGCGCGCCCCCGGGGCGGTGGCGCCT
>NZ_JALKFU020000248.1 GCF_023242965.2 Frankia sp. AgKG'84/4 | reverse complement strand
GCTCACCGCGCCCGGCTGCGGCCCACGCCTCGCGCAGGCGCGCGACGCCGGCGGCCACCCCGGCCGTCGACTCGCCCATGATGGGGATCCAGCCGGCGCCGAGCTCGGTGATGCGCCGCAGGTTGCGCCTGGTCATCGGGCCGGCGAACAGGATCGGCGGGCCACCGGGGGAGACCGGTTTCGGATCGCACCAGATCTTCTCGAACGCGACGGTGGGCAGATCGACGGCCGCCGGGCCGCCCGGGGCCCACAGGGCCTGGCAGGCGGTGATGGTGTCGTCGAGGATCTGCGCACGGCGCTCGAAGTCGAGATCCATCGTCTCGTACTCCTCAGGCTGCCAGCCGGTGCCGACGCCGAGCTCGAGGCGGCCCCCGGACAGGGCGTCGAGGGAGGCGGCGGTCTTGGCCAGCAGCGGCGCGCGGCGCAGGCCGGCGATGAGGATGCCGGTGGACAGCCGTAGCCGCGAGGTCGCCCCCGCGATCACCGCCAGCGTGGTGAGAGGTTCCAGCCAGGGCGAACCGTGCGGGAACGCGAAAGTGCCGAACGGATAGCGGTCGAGGCGCTCGCCCATCACCAGGTGGTCGCTCTGCACGACCGTGTCGATGCCGGTATCGTCGGCGGCTTTCGCCAGCTCGACGACCCGGTGCTGCTCGTCGGCTCGGTAGAGGCTGGTCGCGACGGGCAGGCCGAGGGCGATGCGTGGCCGGCCGCTCGTCACGGCTGAGCCCAGGACGCCGGGAAAACGTCTATAAATAGAGACAGTGTTCCGTTCACGAGACAGACTAGGCAGGGCCAGGAAAGGGCGTCAACCATGCCGACCCAGCCCGTCCGCTCGGTGCAGCGGGCAGCTCAGGTTCTCAAGGTGCTCGCCGCGATGCCCGAGCGCGACCTGTCACTGTCGGAGATCGCCCGTGCCGTCGGCATCCACCGATCCTCCTGCCAGGCGGTCCTGCTCGCGCTGTGCGCGGAGGAGCTCGCCGTGCGCCGCGAACCGGGCCCGCATTACCGGCTCGGCCCGCAGCTGCTCGGCCTCGGACGCGCCGCCGGCAGCGCCGTCACCCTCACCGACGTCCTCGACGCCGCGCTGCTGCGCCTGCGCGACGAGTTCCAGGCCAGCGCCCTGGCGGGCACCCCCCACGGCGACGCGGTCATCATCACCGCCGCCCGCGCGGTGCCCCACCCGTATGGACTGACCGTTCGTGCCGGGTCCGTCGCCCCGCTGCGGGCGCCCGCCGGCCCGATCTACGTGGCCTGGGCCGACGACGACGCCCAGCAGCAGTGGCTGGATCGCGCCGACCCGGCGTTGGAGGCGGCCCGGCGACGCGAGCTGACCGACACGCTGCGCGATGTCCGCGCCCGTGGTTGGAGCGCGACGGTCACTGCCCATGGCGACGTCGATGCGACCCGCGCGTCCCACGAGATCACCGACGCCGAGCTCACCGCCGGCCGCCTCCAGATCATCGGCATCAGCGCGCCGGTGTGGGACGCGGGCGCCGCGCTCGCGTCGTCTCTCGCGTTGACCGGCCTGCCCGGCGATCTCAGCGGCTCCGAGCTGCGCCAGGTCGCCGGCCGGCTCGTCGAGGCCGCCGCCGAGGTCACGAGCCTGACCGGCGGAGTGCCGCCCGGGTCGCCCGGGTCGCCCGGCCCGCCCGGAGCCGGGACGACGCGAGGTCCGTCCGGGGGCCTCGACGCCTGACACCGGGCGAGCCGCGCTCAGGCCGCGAAACGGCGGCGGAACAGCCATGCCGCCCCCGCCCAGGACAGTGCGAGGATCCCCACCCCCCAGACGCCGGCGATCCACGCCTCGTGACCGAGCGACGCGCCGGTGGACGTGTGGCCCATCCACAGGGCGCGCATCGTCTCGATGATCGGGGTGAACGGCTGGTTCTCGGCGAAGCCGCGCAGCGCCGCGGGCATCGTGCGGGTCGGCACGAACGCGGTGCTCACATACGGCAGGAACATCAACACGAACGTGAACGAGTTCGCCGCCTCGGGACCGCCGGCGAGCAGGCCGACCGCCGCCGCGAGCCACGACAGCGCCAGGATGAACAGCACGATCATCGCCACGGCGCCCACCCAGCGCCAGACCGACGTCGTCGGTCGCCAGCCGATGCCGAGCCCGACGCCGATGACCAGCGCCGTCGCCAGCAGGTTGCGGGTGAGGCTTGCCGCGACCTGCCCGAGCAGGATCGACGACGCCCGGATCGGCATCGACCGGAACCGGTCGACGATCCCACCGGCCAGGTCCGCGGCCAGCGCCACCGCCGTCGTCCCCGCGCCGAAGCCGGCGCACAGCACGATCAGGCCCGGCACGACGTAGTCCACGTAGGAACCGGAGTCCTTCAGTTCTCCGCCGAAGACGTAGACGAACAGCAACATCAGCATGATCGGCAACATCAGCGCGGTGAAGAACGCCTCCGGGTCCCGCCGTGACCGCCGCAGGCAGCGCGTGATCATGATGCGAGAGTCGGTGACGGCGTAGGCGAGGCTCATCGACGGATCTCCTGTCGGGGGTGCTGGCGGGGACGGGCGGGGTCGGTGCGTCGGTTGGGGGCCCAGCACAGGCTGTGGTCACCGCACAGGCTGTGGTCACTGCAGGCTGTGGTCACTGCACAGGCTCCGGGGCGCGGCGCGGCGGGGGTGCGGGGTGCGCGGCGGCGATGAGGGAGAGGAAGACGTCGTCGAGGCTCGGCCGGTGCGTCGAGACCCGGGGGGTGGCGGCGCCGGTGGCGGCGACGGCGGTGAGCAGCGCCCGCAGCCGGGTGGCCGAGCCGTCGGTGGCGATGTCGATCGTATGGGCCTGCTCGTCGGCGTCCTCGGCGATCAGGGCGTCGGCGGTGGCGCCGGCACGCGTGGCGCCCCCGGCGGCGAGGGCCGTGCGCCAGGCGCGGACGTCGGGGAAGCGCAGGCGGACGATCTCGGCGCCGAGGCTGGACTTCAGCTCGTCCGGCGTGCCGCGGGCCACGATCTGACCGCCGGTGAGCATCGCGACGGTGTCGGCGAGCTGGTCGGCCTCCTCCAGGTACTGGGTGGTGAGCAGGATCGTGACGTCCTGCTCGGCGAGGCGGCGCACGGTGTGCCAGAGCTGCTCCCGGCTGCGCGGGTCCAGGCCGGTCGTGGGCTCGTCGAGGAACAGCAGCTCGGGACGCCTGATCATGCTCGCGGCGAGGTCGAGGCGGCGGCGCATGCCCCCGGAGTAGGTCCCGACCCGGCGGTCCTGGGCGTCGGCGAGCCCGAACTCGGCCAGCAGCTCGGCGACCCTGTCGCGGCGGGTGCGCCGCGGCAGGTGCAGCAGACCGGCCATCATCTCCAGGTTCTCCCGGCCGGTCAGGACGTCGTCGACGGCCGCGTACTGCCCGGTCAGGCTGATCGCGCCGCGCACGCCCACCGGGTCGGCGGCCAGGTCGTGGCCGGCGATCGTCGCGTGCCCGCCGTCGGGGCGGACCAGCGTGGCCAGGATGCGTACCAGCGTCGTCTTGCCGGCGCCGTTCGGGCCGAGCAGGCCGAGCACCGAGCCCCGCTCGAGGGCGAGGTCGACACCGTCGAGCACGACCCGCCCGCCGAAGGACTTGCGGATCCCCTCCGCAACAACTGTGTATGGCATAGACAAACGGTATATGTCATACACAGATTCTGTCCAGCCCGTATTCTCGGCCCGTGGACGAGACGCGGGCGAGCAGTGAGGCGACCTCGTCGCGGCCGCTGCCGCCGGGCCTCGCGCTGCTCTGGGGCCGGCGCGCCGCCGGCGCCCGCGGCCCCCGACCCGGGCTGTCGGTGGACGCGATCGTGGCCGCGGCCATCGAGCTCGCCGACGCCGAGGGCCTGGAGGCCGTGTCGATGGCCCGCGTCGCGGGGGCGCTGGGCTTCACGACGATGTCGCTCTACCGGCACATCGCCAGCAAGGACGAGCTGCTCCAGCTCATGTGGAACGGCTCCGCCCTCGGCGTCGAGACGTTGGAACTACGGGGCGAGACGTGGCGCGAACGCCTGCGCTGCTGGGCGCTCACGCAGCGAGAGATGATCGACCGCCATCCCTGGATCACCCAGATGCCGATGGCCGCGCCCCCGCTTGCGCCGAACTCGATGACCTTCGTCGAGCTCGGCCTCGCGGCGTTCGACGACACCACCCTGCCCGACATCGAGAAGCTCCGCGTGATCGGCCTGCTCAGCTCCTACACCCTGAGTGAGGCACGGATGGCCCACGACGCCGCCCGAGCCGCCGCCGCGGCGGGGGCGGGGGCGGGGGCGGGGGCGGTCGACACCGACGGCCCGCGCGCCGCGCCGGATGGCGACCACGCCGGTGACGGCCCTGGCGGATTCGGCCCTGGCGGTAACGGCCGTGCCGGTAACGGCCGTGCCGGTGACAGCCGTGCCGGTGACAGCCGGGCCGGCGATGCCGCCGGTGACCAGCGCAGCCCGTCACCACCCCCGTGGACGTGGGAATCCCTGCTGCGGGAGCTGATCGACGTCGGGCGCTATCCCCGACTGCACGCGCTCGCCTGGTCCAACGAGATCGGCGACGGCCCGAGCGGCTTCGACGAACGCGACGAGTTCCTCCTCGGCGTCGAGACCATTCTCGACGGCGTCGCCGCGATGATCGCCCGCCACGCCCGATAGGAAAGCCGGTCCGGCCCGACTTTCCCGGGAAATGTCCTTCGCCGGCCGCGATCGGTCCCGCCTATCGCCCGGCGGAAATGTCGATGCGCGGGCGGTGCCTTCGCCGAGCGTTCACCTGCGGTCAGGATTCCGCTCACCGGCGGTGCCAGAATGGGCGGCGGCCGGCGGAACGGCTCGTGGCCCCGGGTCCTCCCGCCGGCCGCGTCGATGCGGGCAATCGAGGGGAAGCGCAGATGACCACTGCGGTCGAGCCGGAGACGTCGGGCTGGCAGTTCACGGGAATCCTGTCCGCTATGGCGGCCAGTCAGCTTCCCGATCCCTATCCCTGCTACGACGTGGTGCGCCGAGCGGGAACGTTCCTGGACGGCGAACTCGCCGGCGGTCCCATCACCCTCGTCACGGGCCACGCCGAAGGCGCCGCGATGCTCGCGCATCCCGGATTCGGCCACGGTTATCGCGACGGCGTCGCCTTCCGCGGCAAGGTCGAGGACGGGCTCGGGTCGCTGCTGCGCGCCGACCCGCCGGACCACGGCCGGCTGCGGCGCCTCGTCGGCCGGGCGTTCACGCCCTCCGTCGTTGCCGCCCTCGTCCCGCACATCACCACCACGGTCAACGCGCTGCTCGACGACGCGCTCGAGGCGGGGGAGGTCGACGCGGTCACGGCGTTGACCCGGCCGATGCCGCTGCGGGTGATGTGCTGGCTGCTCGGCGTCCCGGACGCCGACGAGGCCGAGTTCGGCGCCTGGGCGGACGCGCTGACCAGGGGACTCGACCCGCGCCCGCTGCTCACCCCGGCGGAGAACGCCGCTCGAAACCACGCCACGAGCGCTTTCGAGGACTACTTCCGCGCGCTCATCGCCCGTCGGCGCGCGCAACCGCGGGACGACCTGCTCAGCGGGCTCGTCGCGATCCACGACGACGGTGACGCGCTGTCCGAGCAGGAACTGCTCGAGCTGTGCACGCTGCTGCTGGTCGCCGGCTACGAGACGACCGTGAACCTGCTCGGCGGCGGCATTCTCGCGCTGGTGCGCAACCCTGACCAGCTCGCCGCCCTGCGCGCCGACCCCACCCTGGTCGGCCCGGCTGTGGAGGAGATGCTCCGCTACGACCCGCCGATCCAGTTCATCGGCCGCACCATCCTCGCCGACGCGGAGATCGGCGGGCGCGCGTTCGTCCGCGGCGACGGTGTGATCATCGCGGTGGGGGCGGCGAACCGTGATCCGGCCGCCTTCGACGAGCCCGACCAGTTCCGGGTGGACCGCTTCGCCGCCGCCGCCGGCGGCGGCGGCCGGGCGCGGCGCCACCTTGGCTTCGGCGCGGGGATCCACTACTGCCTCGGCGCGCCGCTCGCCCGGGTCGAAGCGGAGCTGACGTTCCGGGCGCTGCTGAGCCGCGTCGGCTCCCTGTCTCTCGCCGCCGGCGAGATCGCCTTCCGCAAGCAGATCGTCATCCGTGGCGTGCGGTCGCTACCACTTCGACTGGCCCCCTGACCAGGGCGGGAACAAGGACGTTCCACGTCCACCAGGCGAACGCGCACAGAGATTCCAATGGTGCAATCGGTTGCCCCTCCTCCCGCCGCGTGAGCCGGAAAGATCGGCGACGATGCGGGCGTCGGCGCGGGACGACGCCGGCGATCCGACGCGCCCGCGGAGGCAGCGCATGAGCTTCGACCTTCTCGACCTACCCGAACCGGACCGACCACCCGTCGACCCCGAGGAGTACCTGCGCGCCCTGATGCGCTGGCACTTCTCCCCGCGGACCGGCAGCCCCTTCTGGCTGCGCCGCGCGCGGAGCCTCGACTTCGACCCCATCGGGGACGTCCACACCTTCGAGGACCTGCGGCGCTTCCCGAACGTCGTCGACGAGTTCCGCGCGGTGCCGGTCGAGGACCTGGTGCCGCGTGGGCTCTCCGGTGCCGACCGCGTCATCGCCGGGGTGTACGAATCCGGCGGCACCACCGGCCTGCCGAAGCGTTTCGTCATGTTCGACCGGTGGATGGAGTTCGCGCTCGGCTGGGACGAGTCCCACTACGCCGGGCTCGGCACCGCGAACGTCCTGCTCGTCGGGCCCAGCGGGCCGCACATGTTCGGGGAGTTCGCCCGCCGCCGGGCCCGGCGCCAGAACGGCATGCTGTTCTCCGTCGACCTCGACCCACGATGGATCAAAAAACTGCTCGAACGCGGCGACGCCGCCGAGTCGGAACGCTACGTCGAGCATGTCGTCGACCAGGCCGCGCACATTCTGCGTACCCAGACCGTCGGCATTCTCATCACCACCCCGCCGCTGCTCGAACGCCTCACCCGGCGAGCCGGCCTCGTCGAGACCATACGCAAGGACGTCCGCTACCTCTGCTGGAGCGGCGCCCATCTCGACGCCGACACCCGCGAGATCTTCCAGAACGAGATCTTCCCCGGCATTGCGCTCAAGGGCCTGTACGGCAGCACCACCATTCTCGGAATGTCCCGGGAGCGCGACGTCGAACGCGCCGACGGCCTCGCCGCCTTCGACCCGCCCAGCCCGTACATCGTCTTCCGCGTCGTCGATCCGCGGACCGGTGAGGACGTGGCACACGGGGAACGCGGGCAGGTCGTCATGAACCACCTGACGAAGTACGCGCTCATCCCGAACAATCTCGAACGTGACCACGCACTGAGCATCGAGGCGCCGCCGGGCTGGTTCGGCTGCTCGGTGGCCGACGTCGGCCCGGTGGCCACCTTCGGTGACACCACGGTGATCGAAGGGGTCTACTGATGTCCGCTTCGGCGCAGGCGCAGGCGCAGGCGCAGGCGGATCCGGCGGACCCGAGCGCCCATGCCGAGCAGGCCGCCGCGGCCGGCCGCCTCGGCGTGCCGGTGCAGGCGGGCGCGGGCGTGCAG
>NZ_JALKFU020000247.1 GCF_023242965.2 Frankia sp. AgKG'84/4 | reverse complement strand
CTGGGGGCCGGTCCCGCCGGTTATTCGGTATGGGCGCCCGGTGGTTTTGGGCCGCGGGGTTAAGTATTCCGACGGGGAGGGGCGGGAGGCGCCGCCGGCGCCCGCGCGTCGTCTACATCTTCGCGGCGCTCGCCGTCGTCTGGCTGCTGATCGGCCTGGTCGGCGGCGGCTACCAGAGCAAGCTCGGCGACGTCCAGAAGAACGACAACGCGGCGTACCTGCCGAGTTCCGCGGAGTCGACCAAGGTCGACAAGAGTCAGCAGCAGTTCCGCACGCTGCAGACGATCCCCGGCTTCATCGTCTACCAGCGCGAGAGCGGGCTGACCGCCGCCGACAAGGCGAAGATCACCGGTGACGTCCGCAAGCTGGCCGGGATCAAGGGCGTGGACGGCGGCCAGGTCGCCGCGCCGCAGTACGCCCAGGGCGGGAAGGTCGCGAGCATCTCGGTGCCGCTGATCGGCAAGAACGGCGCTGAGGAGGTCAAGGGGCCGGACATCGCCGACGCGGAGAAGGCGGTGCTCGCGGCCGCGCGTGACGGCGCGCCGGCCGGGCTTGCGGTGCACTCCGCCGGGCCGGGTGGCCTGCTCGTGGCGTTCATTGACGCGTTCTCCGGGATCGACGGACTGCTGCTGCTCGCGGCGGGCCTCGTCGTCATCGGCATCCTGCTACTCGTCTACCGCAGCCCGGTGCTGTGGTTCTTCCCGCTGTTCAGCTCGGTGCTCGCGCTCGGTGTCTCCTCGCTGGTCATCTACCCGCTGGCCAAGCACAACGTGCTCACGCTCAATGGGCAGAGCCAGGGGATCCTGTCCGTGCTGGTGATCGGCGCGGGTACCGATTACGCGCTGCTGCTGGTCAGCCGGTACCGCGAGGAGCTGCACACCCACGCTAGCCGGGTCGAGGCGATGATCACGGCCTGGCGAGGTGCCGCTCCGGCGATCTTCGCCTCGGCCGTGACGGTGATCCTCGGCCTGCTGTGCCTGAGCCTCGCCGAGCTCAACTCCACCCGCAGCCTCGGGCCGGTCGCGGCCATCGGGATCGCGGCGACCGGGCTGGTCATGCTGACCTTCCTGCCGGTGTTCCTCGTCATCGCCGGCCGGTGGATCTTCTGGCCCCGGATTCCCCACTTCGACCACCCGGACGACGGCCAGACCGACCTCGCCGGCCACGGCGGGTGGGCCCGCTTCGCCGAGCGACTCGTCGGCCAGGCCCGCGGCGCGTGGATCATCACCGCGGTGGCCCTGCTCGCCTGCGCCGGCCTGCTCACGACGCTGAAGGCCGACGGCCTGTCCTCGACCGACAGCATCCGCGGCAAGCCCGACGCGATCGTCGGGCAGAAGATCTTCGACGCGAACTTCAGTCAGGGTGAGGGCGCGCCCGCGGTCATCATCACCAACACCGCGGCCGTACCCGCGATCATCGACGCCGTCTCGAAGATCGACGGCGTGGCGACTGGTCCCGGCGCCGTGTGCGTCGAGGTCGACTGGGCCAAGGTCGCCAAGCTGGTCAAAGCAGGGCAGCGACCGCCGGCGCCCGGCCGCGACGGCTGCGCCGCCGCGGCCGTGCGTATCGCCCCGGCCAACGGCCGGATCGCGGTGGACGCGAACCTGGTCAACCGCTACGACACGGACGCCGCCTACGACTCGATCAAGGCGATCCGTTCGGCCGTGCACGCGGTCCCGGACGCCGACGCGATCGTCGGTGGCCAGTCCGCGATCAACCTCGACACGCAGTCGGCGTCCCGCCACGACCGCAACCTGATCATCCCGATCGTGCTGGTGGTCATCCTGGTGGTGCTGGGGCTGCTGCTGCGGGCCCTGATCGCGCCGGTGCTGCTCATCGTCACCGTCGTGCTGTCGTTCGCGGCGACGCTCGGCGTCAGCGCGGTGGTGTTCAACCACATCTTCCACTTCGCCAACGCCGATCCGGGCTTCCCACTGTTCGCGTTCATCTTCCTGGTCGCCCTGGGTATCGACTACAACATCTTCCTGATGACCCGGGTGCGAGAGGAGACGCTCACCCACGGCACGCGCCGCGGCATCGTCCGCGGCCTCGCCGTGACCGGTGGCGTGATCACCTCCGCGGGTGTGGTGCTCGCGGGGACGTTCGCGGTTCTCGGGGTGCTGCCGGTGGTCTTCCTCTCCGAGGTGGGCTTCTCGGTGGCCTTCGGCGTGCTGCTTGACACGATCCTGGTCCGCTCGGTGCTCGTGCCGGCTCTCGGCCACGACATCGGCCGGCTGATCTGGTGGCCCTCGAAGCTCGCCCGCGGCGACGCCTGACTCGCTTCCCTACTGGCCCGGTCCGATGCGCGGGCCGGGCCGGTAGGGAAGGATGAGCCCATGACGAAGAGCATCAACGGCGTCGAGGAACTGCGGGCCGTCGCCGGCCAGGAGCTGGGGACGAGCCCCTGGCGTGAGGTGACCCAGGCACAGGTCAACCTGTTCGCCGACGCCACCGACGACCACCAGTGGATCCACGTGGACACCGAGCGGGCGAAGGAAGGCCCGTTCAAGCAGACGATCGCGCACGGGTTCCTCACCCTGTCGCTCGTTCCGGCGCTGCTCGGCGAGGTCGTGAAGTTCAGCGGCTTCAGGCTCGCGCTGAACTACGGCCTGAACAAGGTGCGCTTCCCCACCCCGGTGCCGGTGGGCGCGCGGGTGCGCGGGCACGTGAAGAACCTTTCCGTCGAAGACGTGAAGGGCGGCGTGCAGTCGGTCACCCAGATCACCGTGGAGGTGGAGGGCTCCGCCAAGCCGGCCTGTGTCGCCGAGTTCATCTCGCGGTACGCGGTCTGAGCCGGGCCGCCGGGCGATGACGCCGCTGGTACTCGTCGATATCCGCGACGGCGTCGCGGAGGTCCGGCTCAACCGGCCAGAGAAGATCAACGCGCTGGACCAGGCGATGTTCGTGGCGCTCGCCGAAGCCGGCGAGCGGCTGCGCGGGCAGCCGGCGGTGCGCGTCGTCGTGCTCTCCGGGCAGGGGCGTGGCTTCTGCGCGGGCCTGGACGTCGCGATGTTCGCCGCGCTCGCCGCGGGCGGGTCGGGCGCGCTCGCCGAGGTGCTGGCCACCGACGGGGGGATCACGCATCGCGGCCAGCAGGCCGCGTGGGTCTGGACCGAGCTCGAGGTGCCGGTGATCGCGGCGATTCACGGTCCGTGCCTGGGCGGCGGGCTGCAGATCGCCCTCGGTGCGGACATCAGGATCGTCGCCCCCGATGCCTCGCTCGGCCTGCTCGAGGTCCGCTGGGGCATCATCCCGGACCTGACCGCGAGCCTCACCCTGCCCCAGCTCGTCGGCCCGGACGTGGCGAGGGAGCTGTACTGGACGGGGCGGACGGTCGACGGCACCGAGGCTGTCCGGCTCGGCCTCGCCACCCGGGTGGCGCCCGACCCCCGCGCCGCCGCGCTGGCGCTCGCCACCGAGATCGCGGCCCGCAGCCCGGACGCGGTCCGAGCCGGCAAACGGCTGCTGGCCGGGCCGGCAGCGGGCTCGCCAGCCGAGCAGCTCGCCCGGGAACGCGCGGAGATCACGGCCCTGTTCGGCGGGGCTAACCAGGTCGAGGCGGTCGAGGCGTTCTTCGAGAAGCGGCCCCCGGTCTACCGCGACCCGCCGTAGTCGCCCCGTCTCTAGGCCCTGCGCGCCCATGCGGCGAGGCGGTCCCACAGCGGGACGCGGCTCGGTGCGACGCTGCTGTCGTGGTAAGCGTCGCGCTGTTCGCGAACCGCCGCACGCTCGATCATGGCGACCCGCCCGCGGCGGTCATCCGGCCGGTCAGGGCACGCGGATGACCTGCGCCGCCCAGCTCAGGCCGGCGCCGAAGCCGACGAGCAGGGCGAGATCCCCGGGGGCGACCTCGTGCTCGTCGCGCAGCCGATGCAGGGCGAGCGGGATGGACGCGGCGGAGGTGTTGCCGGTGTCCGCGCCGTCGCGGGCCACGACTGCCCCGGTCGCCCCGAGCCGGGTCGCGATCGTGTCGACAATGCGCAGGTTGGCCTGGTGGGGGATGACGGCCGCGAGATCGGTGGGCTCGACGCCGGCGGCGTCGCAGGCGGCGATGGCGATCGCGGGAATGGTCGTCGTCGCCCAGCGGAACACCGCCTGGCCTTCCATGTGCATCCACTGGGACTTCTCGTCGATGTGGATGAGTTCGGCCGCGGAGCCGTCACTGCCCCACACCACCGGCCCGATGTCACTCGGGTCCCCGGCGCCGAGGACGACCGCGCCGGCACCGTCCCCGAAGATGATCGAGGTGCCGAGGTCGTTCGGGTCGACCCAGGCGGTCATCTTCTCCGCCGCGACGACGACGGCGTGGCGGGCCGAGCCGACCCGGACGGCGGCGGCGGCCGTGGCGACCGCATAGCAGAAGCCGGCGCAGGCCGCGTTGAGGTCGAAGACGTTCGCGCGGTCGGCGCCGAGTTCGGCCGCGACCGAGGCGGCGACACCGCCGAGGCTCCGGTCGACGCTGCAGCTCGCCGCGATGATCAGATCGATGTTCTCGGGCGGGATGCGGCTGTCGAGGACGGCGTCGCGGGCGGCCCGCAGCGCCATGCCGTGCACGGTCTCGTCCGCCGCGGCGATCTGACGGGTGGCGAAACCCGTCCGGGTCTTGATCCATTCGGGGGCGCGGCCGAACCGCTCGCCGAGTTCCTCGTTGCCCAACCGGCCGGTCGGCCGGTAGGCCCCCAGGCCGGTGAGCCGGGCGCCAGCGGTGGGCGGGACGCACCTCGGCGCCTGCGGCGCACCATCGTCTGCCATGGATAGGCCGTCCTTCGTCGCTGCCCCGATCCGACTGGGCAATTGCTCCGCAACATAGCAGATGCTATGAGCCTCGTCGGGTGACACGGCCGACGGCGGAGAGCTGGGAAGTAGGTCGGTCGCGCCGGGCGGCGGGACCCCTGGACGGGCCGCAGGCAGGCGACGAGCGTTCCGTGCGTCTCCCACGTGGGCAATATCGTAGTCCGGTCAGGGCTGATCCCCCGCACGCGCGGCGATACGGGTCGCTCATCGAGCGATTGCGGTGGCGGAGCGAGATCAGGGGGTGGCGCCGGGAGACGGCTCGTCGGTCGGCGTGGCGGCCAGCGCGTCGATCACCGGGACGATCGTGCGCCGCAGATAGGCGCGCAGGCGTTGCTCCGAGGAGGTCCGGGCGCTGTCGAACATCAGCAGGGACAACAGCCAGCGCACCGACGTCTCGACGATCTCGTCCAGGTGCGGTTCCAGCGCCGGGTCGTAGCCGACGACCGGGGCGATGATGGGCCTGGCCGCCGCGATCGCGCGCTCCGACAGGGCCTCCTGGGCGTTCCAGTACCCCGACCCGACCCCCATGATCGGCCGCAGCGCCGGCTCGGCGCGGAACTCGCGGCGCACCGCGACCAGCGCCTCCACCACGAACTCGCTGGCGCAACGGGCGCGGCGCCGAGCGGTCACCACGATCCGCTGGCTGATCTCGACCGCCACGCGCTCCAGCGCCGCCGAGATCAGGTCCTCTCGGGTGTTGAAGTGGGCGTACACGGTTGGCCGCGACACGCCCGCGATCGCGGCGATCGCGGCGATCGATGACCGTTCGACCCCCCGGCGGCGGATGCAGACCGCCGCGGCCTCGAGGATCTTGTCGCGGGCGGGTGTCGACGCACCCGCCCCCAGATCGCCGGCCACCTCCGGCACCCGGCCGGACCAGGGAGCGCGCCGGGACCTCGGTTCGGCCCGGACCCCGCCCGCCGCCGACCCACCAGGCCCCTCGCCGCCGTCCATCCACACCTCCCCGACACATCCCACCCCGACACATCCCACCCCGACACATCCCACCCCGACACCTGCCGCCCGAGTCCGGTACGGCCGACGTCTGCAACGGTTCTGGTGGCCGCGGGCGCGCCGCGAGCATCAGGACCGATCGCCGCTCGTCGCCGCCGCGCCCTGATCGTTCATCTTGACCGCGGCTCGCCCCGAGACGGGAGGCTATCCGCGCTTGGCCCGGCGTCGCCCGGTCGGCGCGCCGCGCTCCGGCCGAGGCGGCACGAATCACCTACGGGTCCCGCCGCCTCACCTACGGGTCCCGCCGCCTCACCTACGGGTCCCGCCGCCTCACGTACGGGTCCCGCCGCCGGGGCGGGCGGGGGCGTGCTTCGAAGGCCCCGGCCGGAGGGCGATAGAACGCCGTACCACCGATTGTCTCGACCCGGTGGAGATGAAGCGGACGGCGGCCCTCGCGCTGGGCGCGACCCACGCGGTGGCCACGATGGCCGAGGCCACCGAGGTCGCCCGCGAGCACAGCAACGGCCAGGGCGCCGACAGCGCGATCCTGTGCGCTGGCACGGTCCGCCCGGAGCACCTCGGCGAGGGCGTCGCGGCGATCCGCAAGGCCGGCTACCTGCGTCGTCGTCGGCCTGAGCGCCTTCGCTGACGACACGAACCCGCCCGTCTCGGTGCGCGAGGTCGGGCTCTACCAGAAGCGGATCCAGGGCTCGCTGTTCGGCGCGTCCAGCCCGTCGAAGGACATCCCGGCGATGCTGGAGCTGTACCGGCAGGGCCGGTTACGCCTCGACGAGCTGATCACCACCCGCTACCGCCTGGATGAGCTCAACGACGGGTACGCCGACCTGCGCGCCGGGCGCAACCTGCGGGGAACCGTCGTGTTCGACCACTGACCGCGCTGAGGACCTCAGCTCGTCCGCTCCTCGGCGGCGACGAGGCCGGCGAGGAAGAACCGGCGGGCCTCGGCCTCATGGCGCCCGGTGCGCTCGGGCGCGACGGACTCGGCGAGCTGGCTGCTGATGGCGAACCCGCGGATCGAGTGGAACAGCGCGCTGCGGGAGGCGTCGTCGGCGTCCGGGCCGAGGGTCTCGGTGAGCAGCCGGGCGATCTCGTCGGCGACACGGCGCTGCTGCTCGGAGAGCGCTTCGAGGGCAGCCGGTGAGGTGTCCGGGTCGTGCTGGAGGTTGAGCATGATCTGAATGCTGGCGAGGTAGATCGGCCGGCCGTAGTGCTCGGCGAGCAGGTCGTAGAGCGACACCACGCGCTGCGCGAGCGTGTCGCCCTCGACGTGACGCTCGCCGAGGGTGCCCAGGAAGCTGTTGTGGAGTTCCTCGACGGCCGCGAGCATCAGCGCCTCACGGGAGCCGAAGTGGTACTGGATCGCGCCCCAGCTGACGCCGGCGCGCCGGGCGATCTCGTTGGTGCTCGCCCGGTAGAAACCGAGTTCGAGGATGCAGGCGACGGCCGCGGAGAGAATCTGCGTGCGCCCGGCCGGATCCTTCGCCACCGCCCGGCGCCGCGAGCGGTCCCGCGGGGCCCGCGCGCCGGCGTTCTCGGCGGTCTCCGCCACGGTGTTCCTCCCAGTCCAACTGCTGGTGACCGATCCTTTCACGACCGTCATCCCCCGGCGATATTGTGCTTCGTCACGTCCGGCGGCGCTCGGGGACAAGGGCGCCGAGGCCAGGGCCGGCCGAGCGGCGATCGACGTCGCCACCGCCGCGTGGAGGCACCCGAGGCCGCGGCGATGCGG
>NZ_JALKFU020000246.1 GCF_023242965.2 Frankia sp. AgKG'84/4 | reverse complement strand
GGGTCGTGGCCGGCGGGGTCCCGGTCGCCGGGACCCGCGGCGCCGAGGGGAGCGTGCGGTGAGCCGGGCGGGGCTGGACAAGCGGCCGCGGGAGGTCGCGGCGATGTTCGACGGCGTCGCCGGGCGGTACGACCTGACGAACGCGGTGCTCAGCGGTGGACTCGACCGCACCTGGCGACGCGCGACGGCGGCGGCTCTCGACCTGCGGTCAGGGGAGCGGGTGCTCGACCTCGCGGCGGGTACCGCGACGTCGTCGCGAGCCTTCGCGCAGGCCGGTGTCGACGTCGTGGCCTGCGACTTCTCCCTCGGCATGCTGCGCGCCGGGCAGCGGCGCCTCGCCGATCAGCCGGTGGTGCCGGCCGGCACCGGCCGGGTGCTGCTGGCCGCTGGGGACGGGCTGAACCTGCCGTTCCCGGACGCGACCTTCGACCGGGCCACGATCTCGTTCGGGCTGCGCAACGTCGCCGACACCCATCGCTGCCTCGCCGAACTGCGCCGGGTGACCCGCCCGGGCGGCGCGCTGGTCGTCTGCGAGTTCTCCCGCCCGGTGTGGTCGCCGTGGCGGACGGTCTACCTCGAGTACCTGATGCGGGCGCTGCCGCGGGTGGCCCGCGCGGTCAGCAGCAGCCCCGACTCCTACGTCTACCTCGCCGAGTCGATCCGTGCGTGGCCCGCGCAGGCGGAACTCGCCGACCTGCTGCGCGGCGCCGGTTGGACCCGCGTCACCTGGCGCAACCTCACCGGCGGCGTCGTCGCCCTGCACCGGGCGCACAATCCCGACTGAGCGCCCCGGGCGGTGCCCGGGGCCGGCTCAGTTCGGCACGTGGGCATCGCACCAGATCAGGGTGCGGGACCAGGCGTCGCGGGCTTCGTCGGGGCGGTAGGCGTCGGGCCGGGAGTCGTCGTGGAAGGCGTGCCCGGCGCCGGGGTAGCAGATGATCTCGGCTGGCACCGGTGCCCTGGCCGCGGCGGCCCGCAGGGCCTCGACGTCGTCGCTCGCGATGGAGGCGTCCCGCTCGCCGTAGAGGCCGAGCCAGGGCGTCTGGAGCCGGTCGGCGAGTTCGAGTTGGCTCGGTTCGCCGAAGAGGTGGTCCCGGATCCCGCCTCCGTAGAAGGTCACGGCCGCGCCGAACGGCCGGTCCACCGCGGCGTGGAAGGCCGCGCTGCCGCCCACGCAGAAGCCGACGACGGCACACCGATCGAGCGCCGTGCCCTCCTCGGCCAGCACGGCTTCGGCGGCGTCGATGTCGTCCAGCAGGTCCGTTCCGCTCAGGTCCGCGACGATCCGCATCGCCGCGTCGGCCTCGCCGCGGTCGAACACCGGCGAGCCCACCCGGTGGAACAGGTCGGGCGCGATCGCCCGCCAGCCGGCGCCGGCGAAGCGCGTGCACAGCCGCGCCACCTGCTCGGTCAGTCCGGACGCTTCGTGTAGGACGATGACCCCGCCGCGAACGGGGCCGTCCGGTTCGGCGAGCACGGCGTGCGCCGGCCCGTCGGAGGTGGTCAGGATGACGGTCTCTTCGGTCATCGCTCACTCGATTCGCAGTGCCGTTTTCCCTGCGGCCACCGTGGTGATACCCGGCACGAGGGGTGATGTCACCTCATTGCGAGAAGGTGCCAGTGACGGCTTCCGGCGGGCCCGTACGGCGGGCCCATCCGGACGTGCACGGAGGTTTCGGCCGTCACCGTGCCGGACACGGCGCAGGTGGACGCGGGCGGCATCTGGCCGAAGATCGGGAGATTATACGCTTCCAGGGGAGCGCGGTCGAGGAGCCGTGAACGCCGCAGGCTTGGTGAAGGACGAGATTAGTCACTCGCGGTGTCGATAGGGTGCACGGAGTCGACTCGTCAGGTGTTCCCCGCGTCCTGGTTGGTGCGATTGGCCTGCGTAGGGCCTACACTCGCCGAGGGCGCTCGTGAACAATTTCACGAGCGGCCCGAACGGATGATCCGGCCGGGGCGGCACCCGGCCGGGAACGAGCGGATCCGGAGCGGTTTGGTGACGATGGCGACGGCAGGGACTGACGGCGGCGGTGGGTCGAGGACCGACGCCGATGTCGTCGTGGTCGGTGCCGGGCCGGGGGGCTCCTCGGCCGCCTACCACCTGGCCAGCACCGGGCTGGACGTGTTGCTGATCGAGAAGACGACCTTCCCCCGGGAGAAGGTCTGTGGCGACGGGCTGACCCCGCGGGCGGTCCGCAGCCTCGTCGAGATGGGCATCGACACCTCGACAGACGCCGGCTGGGCGCGCAACAAGGGGCTGCGCATCGTCGGTGGCGGGGTGCGCCTCGAGCTTCCCTGGCCGGAGCTGGCCAGCTGGCCGGACTACGGCCTGGTCCGCCCGCGGCTCGACTTCGACGACCTGCTCGCCCGGCACGCGGTCAAGGCCGGTGCCCGGCTGCACGAGGGCACGGCGGTCACCGGTCCGCTGCTCGACGAGCGCACCGGTCGGGTCGTCGGCGTGCGGGCCCGCACCGGCCCCGACCGCCAGCCCGTCACGTTCCGGGCGCCGCTGGTCGTCGCCGCCGACGGCAACAGCGCGCGGATCGCCCTCTCGCTGGGCATCCGCCGGCGGGAGGACCGCCCGCTCGGTGTCGCAGTGCGCCGGTACTATCGCAGCCCGCGCACCCACGATGACTACCTCGAGTCCCACCTGGAGCTGTGGGAGGGGACGCCGGGCGACAGTCGGCTGCTGCCCGGGTACGGCTGGATCTTCGGCGTCGGTGACGGCACCTCCAACGTCGGTCTCGGCCTGCTGAACACGACCGACGCCTTCCAGAACACCAACTACCAGGACCTGCTGCGCCGCTGGCTCGCCGCGCTCCCGCCGGACTGGGGATTCACCGAGGAGAACGCCACCGGTCCGGTGCGCGGCAGTGCGCTACCGATGGGTTTCAGCCGCACCCCGCACTACCGCGACGGCGTGCTTCTCGTCGGCGATTCCGGCGGCATGGTGAATCCGTTCAACGGCGAGGGCATCGCGTACGCGCTCGAGTCGGGCCGGCATGCGGCGGAGGTAGCCGTGCAGGCGCTGGCCCGTGCCGAGGGGCCGGCCCGGGAACGCGCGCTCGGCCACTATCCGGAAGTCATGCGCGCCCGGTATGGGGGTTACTACACCCTCGGGCGCTACTTCGTCCAGCTCATCGGGAATCCAACGGTCATGGCGCTCGGGACGAAGTACGGTCTGCCGCGGCCGCTTCTCATGCGCTTCGTTCTCAAGATCATGGCGAATCTCACCGACCCTCGGGGAGGGGATGCGATGGACCGACTTATCAATGCCATGACCCGTCTCGCCCCCGCGGCCTGAGATGTTATCCGGGTCGACCTGGCGGTATGCCGTAGAAGCTGGGTCGACGGATCTCGTGAGAGTGAACCCGGGCGTCAGTTGGCCATCCAGGTGCCTTCCGATCAGGACTTCCGCGGTGGCGTCGAGCCCCCCATAAAGGTGGCGCCGTGCGCCGCCCGTCGTAACGTCCGGTAACACTCTTTCGAAGGGGAGAAGTTCGGCATGCTCTCGAACTACGTGCCGATCCTCGTTCTGCTGGTGATCGCGACGCTGTTCGCGGTCGGCTCCGTCGTGGCCGGCATGCTCACCGGCCCACGGCGATTCAATCGCGCGAAGATCGACGCCTATGAGTGCGGTATCGAACCCTCTCCGGCGCCGGCTGGCCCGCAGCGTTTCCCGGTGAAGTACTACAACACCGCGATGCTCTTCATCGTCTTCGACATCGAGATCATCTTCCTGTTCCCGTGGGCGCTCGCGTTCGACAGTCTCGCGGTGTTCGGTCTCGGCGCGATGGCGCTGTTCATGGCCACCATCTTCGTCGCGTACGCCTACGAATGGCGCCGTGGAGGTCTGGAATGGGACTAGAGGAGAAGCTGCCTGGCGGCATCCTGCTCGCCAGCGTGGAGAAGCTCGCCAACTGGTCGCGCCGATCCTCGCTGTGGCCGGCGACGTTCGGGCTGGCCTGCTGTGCGATCGAGATGATGTCCACCGGCGCGGGCCGTTACGACCTGTCCCGGTTTGGCATGGAGGTCTTCCGGGCCAGCCCCCGGCAGGCCGACCTGATGATCGTCGCTGGTCGGGTGAGCCAGAAGATGGCCCCGGTGCTGCGGCAGATCTACGACCAGATGCCCGAGCCCAAGTGGGTGCTGTCGATGGGTGTCTGCGCCAGCAGCGGCGGGATGTTCAACAACTACGCGATCGTGCAGGGCGTGGACCACATCGTGCCGGTCGACATGTACCTGCCCGGCTGCCCGCCGCGGCCGGAGATGCTGATGGACGCGATCCTCAAGCTGCACCAGAAGATCCTCGACGGTCCGATCACCGGCAAGACGGCGCACACCGAGCTCGGCGCGGCGCCGTACCCGAAGCCGATCGACGTGGCCACCGCCCGTGCCGGCCTGCCCGCCGGCGAGCTCGACACCCGCACGCTGTCGGTCAACGACCGTAAACGGTTTCGCGTCCCCGCCGACGCGCCCGCCACCACCGGTCGCGGCGCCATCGAGCCGGTGTTCGACACCCGCCGGCCCGCCGCGATCGCGCCCCCGTCGGTGTTCGGTCGCCGCAAGCAGGTCCCGATCGACGCCAAGCCGCTCGACGAGCGCCGGGCGCACGGCGAGGGCCCGAGCACCGGCGACCTCGGCGATCGGGAGGCGGACCAGTGAGCGGCGACGCCCAGACCCCCAACGGCGCCGGGAACCACAACGGCGCCAACGGCGCCCACGGCGACGACGGCGCCAACGGCGACGACGACCGGGGCGTCGGCGAGCTGGTCGCCGCCGAGGCCGCGTCGCGCCGGCCCGACCGCCAGCGCGACGCGTTCGGCGCCGGCGGCACCGGCGACACCTCCGGCTTCGGCCGCCTCGTCGCCCCGCTGCCGGTGCTCGCGGACAGCGAGCGCCCGTTCGGCGACGCCGCCGCGGACGCGGTTTACGACACGCTCGAACGGGTGTTCCCGCAGCTCGGCGACGCCGTCGAGCGGGTGGTGTTCGACCGGGGCGAGCTGACCCTGCACGTGCGGCGCGAGGACCTGCTGGCGCTGTCCCGGACCCTGCGCGACGACCCGGGCCTGCGTTACGAGCTGCTGTCGTCGCTGTCCGGCGTGGACTACCCCGACGACCTCACCGGCCGCCGGTTGCACTCGGTGGTCCACCTGACCTCGATGACCCACCGCCGCCGGCTGCGGGTGGAGGTCTCCGTCGGCGACGACGACCCGACCATGCCGAGTCTGACCTCGGTGTGGCCGACCGCCGACTGGCACGAGCGGGAGGCCTACGACCTGTTCGGCATCGTCTACACCGGCCATCCGGGGTTGACCCGGATCATGATGCCGGACGACTGGGTCGGTCACCCGCAGCGCAAGGACTACCCGCTCGGCGGCATCCCGGTCGAATACAAGGGCGCCACGGTCCCACCGCCGGACGAGCGCCGGAGCTACTCGTGATCCCGCGCCCGGCCGCCACCGGCCGCCGGCATCCCCGAGGCGACATCCGAGGTTCGCTATGACGCCCAGCAGCACGTCAACCCCGCACGGCCCACGCGCGGCGAGTACCGACCAGCATGACGAGTTCGACGCCAACCAGGCACCGGGCACCGGGCCGTACGAGGCCGGGTACGCCGAGTCGGCCAGCGGGCGCGTCTACACCGTCACCGGCGGCGACTGGGAGGACATCCTCGGCGCCGGCGAGCAGGACGACCAGCGGATCGTCGTCAACATGGGGCCGCAGCACCCCTCCACCCACGGCGTCCTCCGGCTGGTGCTGGAGATCGAGGGCGAGACGGTCATCGAGACCCGCCTCGTCATCGGCTACCTGCACACCGGCATCGAGAAGAGCTGCGAGTACCGCAACTGGACCCAGGCCGTCACCTTCCTCACCCGCGCCGACTACCTCTCGCCGCTGTACAACGAGACGGCGTACTGCCTGTCGGTCGAGAAGCTGCTCGGCATCACCGACCAGATCCCCGAGCGGGCGACGGTGATCCGGGTCATGGTGATGGAGCTGCAGCGCATCGCCTCCCACCTGGTGTGGCTGGCGACCGGCGGCATGGAGCTCGGCGCGACCACAGCGATGATCTTCGGCTTCCGTGAGCGGGAGAAGGTCCTCGACCTGCTGGAACTCATCACCGGCCTGCGGATGAACCACGCCTACGTCCGGCCCGGCGGTCTCGCCCAGGACCTGCCCGACGGCACCGAGCGGGCGATCCGCGAGTTCCTCGTCGACATGCCGAAGCGGATCAAGGAGTACCACAAGCTGCTGACCGGCCAGCCGATCTGGAAGGCCCGGATGGTCGACGTCAACGTGCTCGACGCGGCCGGCTGCATCGCGCTGGGAGTCACCGGCCCGGTGCTGCGGGCCGCGGGCCTGCCGTGGGACCTGCGCAAGACGATGCCCTACTGCGGCTACGAGACGTACGAGTTCGACGTGCCGACCGCGCTCGAGGCCGACTCCTTCGCGCGCTACCTGGTGCGGCTCGAGGAGATGACCGAGTCCCTGAAGATCGTCGAGCAGTGCCTGGACCGGCTGCGGCCGGGCCCGGTCATGGTCGCGGACAAGAAGATCGCCTGGCCGGCGCAGCTGTCCGTGGGCGCCGACGGGATGGGCAACTCCCTCGACCACATCCGCAAGATCATGGGGACCTCGATGGAGGCCCTCATCCACCACTTCAAGCTTGTCACCGAGGGCTTCCGGGTGCCGCCGGGCCAGGTCTACACGCAGATCGAGTCGCCTCGCGGCGAACTCGGCTACCACGTGGTCAGCGACGGTGGGACCAGACCGTTCCGCGTCCACGTGCGGGATCCAAGCTTCGTGAACCTGCAGGCCGTGCCGGCGCTGACCGAAGGCGGCCAGGTGGCGGACGTCATCGTCGGGGTCGCCTCGGTCGACCCGGTGCTCGGGGGAGTTGACCGCTGATGGCCCTTTCGCCGCAGACCCACGCCGCCGCGGCCGAAATCATCGCCCGCTATCCGGTCGGCCGGTCCCGCTCGGCGCTGCTGCCACTGCTGCACCTGGTGCAGGCCGAGCAGAACTGCGTGACCACCGAAGGCGTGCAGTTCTGCGCCGACCAGCTCGGCCTGACCGCGGCCGAGGTCGGCGCCGTCGCGACCTTCTACACGATGTACAAGCGCCGGCCGGTCGGGGAGTACCTCGTCTCGGTCTGCACGAACCTGTCCTGCGCGCTGCTCGGCGGCGACGAGGTCTTCGCCCGGGTCGCCGAACAGCTCGGCGTCGGCCACGACGAGACCACGCCCGACGGCTCGATCACCCTCGAGCACGCCGAATGCCTGGCCGCCTGCGACTACGCGCCGGTCATGACGGTGAACTACGAGTTCTACGACCAGGTCGACCCGGACTCGGCGCAGGCGCTCATCACCGGGCTGCGGGCCGGTGAGCGGCCCCTGCCGAGCCGCGGCGGCCCGCTGTGCTCGTTCGCCGAGGTGTCCCGCCAGCTCGCGGGCTTCGCTGACCCCCGGCCCGAGGGCGTCGCCGGACCGGGGGTCGGCGAGCCGTCGGTCGCC
>NZ_JALKFU020000245.1 GCF_023242965.2 Frankia sp. AgKG'84/4 | reverse complement strand
CGCTGTCGGCGCGCCCATCGGTGTTCAGCGGGATGATCTGCGCGTCGCCGTCGCGCTCGTCCTCCTGCCCGTCCTCGTCACGATGTGTCATGACGGACCTACCAGCCGGCGGTGGCGCAGCGAGCCGAGCAGTCCGTGCTCGATCCGGGAGACCAGTTCCTTGTCGACGGTGAACCGCAGCTCGCGGGCACGGACGAAGGCGTCGAAGGTCTCCACGGTCGAATAGCGCGGCCGGTAGCCGAACACCGTGGTCAGCCGGGTCGTGTCGACGGCGCGTCCGTGGGCGAGCAGGTCGAGCTGCTCGGCGGAGAAGTCGACCAGCCGAAGCCTGCGCGCCGCACCGCCGAGCACGCCGATCGCCGGGAACGGCACCGGTAGACCGGGGCGGCCGGCGCGGCGGATCGCCTGCGACAACAGCAGCACTCCGTCACCGGCGACGTTGAACGTTCCCGCGTGATCCGCCCGCGCGGCACGCATCAGCACGGCGAGGGCGTCCTCGGAGTGCAGCAGCTGGATGCGGGGATCGAAGCCCAGCACCGTCGGCACGACGGGCAGGTCGAGATAGCGGGCGAGCGGGCTGTCCACCTGCGGGCCGAGGATGTTGGTGAAGCGCAGGACGGTGACGGCGATGTCGGGGCGGCGCCGGCCGAACCCACGGACGTAGCCCTCGACCTCTACCGCGTCCTTGGCGTAACCCGCGGTCGGCAGCGCGCGCGGCTCGGTGTCCTCGGTGAACAGCGCCGGGTCCCGCGGGGAGGAGCCGTAGATCGACGTCGTGGACTTCACCACGAGTTTCGTGACGCTCCGTGCCTTCTGGCAGGCGGCGAGGAGCTGCATCGTGCCGATGACGTTGGTCTCCTTCATCGCGGTCCGGCCGCCCGCGCCCAGCGGCGTCGCGATGACATTGAGATGCAGAACCGTGTCGATCTCCGTGGTGGAGATGACCTTCGCGATCAGTGGATGGCGGATGTCGGCGCGGACGAAACGCGTACGGCCGAGGTCCACCTGAGGGTCGACGGTCTCGGGACTGACCGTGTCAACGCCCACCACCGCCTCGATGTCGGGATCGGCGGCGAGAGCGGCCGCGACCTGGGCGCCCAGGGGCCGGGCGACCCCGGTCACCAGCACCCGGCGTGGTCTCATCGTCGTCTCCCCGGAACGCGGTCTGCCCGCAACACCGAAGGCGATGCACCCGACCCCGGCCAGCGGTCATCGTACGCCCACACTCGACGCATTCGCTGCGCAGCGTGAGACAGTCCGGCGCGTCAACTACTAAACGTAATTGAAATTCGGGGGGAAACGGAGATCCTGGACGATCTGAAATGCGGACGGGTCGCGCGGCGCCTGGCCGACGACCACCGGATCCTGCCGCCGCAGCCGCAGCGCGTCGACGGCGCGGCCACAGTTCACCGCGATCATCACCCGGCGCAGCGCGTCCTCGCACACGGTCACACCACCGCGAGGGGCCTCGCCGTAGGTGTGCGTGAAGGTGAGGCGCATGGTCCGGGTGCCCGCGCGGACCTCGACCGGATCGCCGAGGGTGATTCCCGCCGCCTCCAGGTCGAGGCGCGTCATGTTCAGCGAGAGGTTGCCGAAATGGTCGATCGACACGACCTCGCCGTGCACGTGATCGTCATCGACGACACAGGTGCGCGGCCGGAACTCGGTGAGGCCCCCCGGGTCGACGCCGGGCCCCACGTCCGCCAGCTCCAGACCCGCCGCGAGCCGCGCCGCGACCGGCGCGTACACGTCCCGACCACGGAACACCGCGGTGGGCAGCGGCAGCCACAGCTCGCGATTGGCGATCTCGTGGACGGACTCGATCCCGCCCAAGGCGTCCCAGGCCAGCGACGCGACCCCGTTGTCGGGGCAGACGAAAATCGACCCGTCGGTGGTGCGCACCGACACGCCACGGGTGTAGCCGTCCACGTCGAGTCGCTCGACGACCACGAGGTGGACACCGGTCGGCAGGTAGCCGACCGCGTCGGCCAGCGTGATGGCGGCGTGCTCCACGTCCTGCGGCGCGATCGAGTGACACACGTCGAGCACCCGGGTGGCCGGCGCGTGGCGAGCGATCACTCCGTGGCACACCCCGACGCACGCGTCGTCCGAGCCATAGTCGGACAGGAAGTTGATCCACGAATCCGTCATCGGCGTACCCCTGCCTGTCCGGCGCTCCACCCGCTGGTGGGGCAATCCTGCCACAGGGCAGTCGCTCGGGCACGCAGAGCGAGCATGCGTGGGCGCCGCGGCGTGGCCGCGACGACCCCGCCTGGCGCGGGGAGCCGCGACCTACTTCTTGTTACGACGCTGGACGCGGGTGCGCTTCAGCAGCTTGCGGTGCTTCTTCTTGGCCATCCGCTTACGACGCTTCTTGATGACTGAGCCCACGTACCCGACCGATCTATGTTGAGGAGGTTACCGACCGAGCCTACTCGTCGCCACGACGTGGCACCGGAGCCCGGTGGTCCGGACTAGGCGCGGCCGAGTTCGCGCGAGCGATCCCGGGCCGCCTCCAGGGCGTCCATCAGGGCGGCACGCACCCCGTGCCGGTCGAGTTCACGCAGCGCGGCGATCGTGGTGCCGGCCGGCGAGGTGACGGCCTCCCGCAGCAGGGCGGGGTGCTCACCGTCGCGCAGCATCCGGGCGGAGCCCACTGCGGTCTGGGTGACGAGCTGGGCCGCCAGCGGGCGCGGCAGGCCGAGCAGCACCCCGGCCTCGACCATCGCCTCGACCAGATAGAAGAAGTAGGCCGGGCCGGAGCCGGACAGCGCCGTCACCGCGTCCAGCTGGGCCTCCGTGACCCGGAGCACCTGGCCGACCGGGGCGAGCAGCGCCGTCGCGGCGGCGAGCTGCTCCTCGCCGGCGTGTCGGCCCGCGCAGATCGCCGACATCGCCTCCCCGACGAGCAGCGGGGTGTTCGTCATGACCCTGATCACCGGCGGGCGCGACGGCAGGTGCTGTTCGATCGCGGCGGTGCTCACCCCGGCCGCCAGCGACACGACGAGGGTGTCCGCCGATACCTGGGCGGCGATCTCGGCCAGCAGCGCGGCGACGTCCTGCGGCTTGACGACGATCAGCAGCATGTCCGCCCTGGCCGCGACGGCGGCCGGCGTGTCCACGGCCACCCCGTGCTGGGCTGTGAGCTCGCGGGCGCGGTCCGCGTCCTTCTCGGCCACGACGACATCCCCGGCCGCGTGCCCGGAGGCCAGCAGGCCGGCGAGCACCGCGCCGCCGAGCCGCCCCGCACCCATGAGCCCAACGATCATCAACCCTGCTCCGTCCAGTTTCGACCGACCCCGCCGGCTGGAGGGTACGGTGCCTCCCGGCGCGGATACTCGGCCGGTCCGCGCTGGGCCTCATGACCCCAGCCGGCGTCCCGGACCAGCTCGCCCGGGTATGCCTCGTCCACGTAGCCCGGATCGGCAGGCAGGGGGCTGGGACCGGTCAGCGAGCCGCCCGCCCCCGCCCAGCCGTCCGCCCGCGTGTCCCATCCCCCCCGCGCCGGCCCGGTGGGCTGGCGCCGCGGGGAACTGTGGCCCACCGGCGGCCGGGCGTACCCCTCGTCGACCCAGATGCCCTCCGGGTCCGATCCGGGCCCGTCCCAGGCGTCCCGGTACGAACCGGGGTCGCCGGGTCGGTCGGTGACCTGGTCGTAGAACGCCGGCGGTTCGTGGCTCCCGGGCGCGGCGGCGTAGTCGGCATAGTCGGCGGCGGGCCTGGCGTGGTCCGGGGACCCGGCCGCGGAGTGCCACGGCGCGCCCTCGGATTCGTGCCAGTGGTCCCGGCGCTCCGACCACGCCGTCCCGGCCGGCTCGGCGGTCCGGCTGCTCGGCACGCCGGCGTACCGGCTGGCGGAGTCGTCGACGTAACGCGGCTCGGCGTCGCGCGGATCATGAGCTCGCGGTTCCCGCGTACGGAACCCACGGGAAGCACCGAAGGTCAACCAGGCGGTGTCCTCGGTGTTCTCGGTGTTCTCGGTGTTCTCGGCGGACTTGGGCCGGGGCCTGGTCCCGTACCCGGCGGCCGATCCGGGAGTCGGTTCGATCGGGCCGGCGAGCGGCGGCTCGGCGGACGCCGCCGGTCGCGCGGGACCGCGCGGCGTGTCGGCCCACTTCGGGCGGGCGCGCTGTGCCGGCTTCTCGATCCAGCGGTTCGAGAAGTAGGCGATGAACGTGCTCGCGGCGATCGCGCAGACGACCGAGGGCCACAGCCCGATCCTGGGCACGAGCTGACCGCTGGCCGCGGAGATCACGGGATAGTGCCACAGGTAGATACTGAAAGTGATCTTCCCGAGGAAGGCCATCCGCGGCCGGCCGAGCAGGCGTACCCATGCCGCGTCGCGGCGCAGGTCGGCGCTGAGGATGACGACCGCGGCCAGCAGGGCACTCGGCAGGTAACCGGCCCGGTCCAACCAGTTGGCCGCGTAGCCGTCCTTGTTCGGGCCGAGGAAGGCGAAGAACACCAGCCCGATCGCAGCGACGAGGCCAAGGGCTGCGATCCGCCGCCCGGCCCCCCACCGCTGCACGACGTTCGCGGTGACCGAGCCCCCGGCGGCGGGCAGGTCTGCCCGCCGGCGCCGGTGGCCACGCGGGTCCGTCCCGCCCGGCGCCCGGTCCTGCGGACGGGCCAGCGCACGCAGCCTCCTGTCGCGCCAGAGCGCCACCAGGCAGCCGATCAGCAGCGGGGCGACGTGGGTGTCCGTCGCCAGGTACACCCGGGAATGGGGCGCGCCGCCACTGGCGACGAAGTAGGTCCAGCCGACCAGGATCGCGATCATCCCGAGCAGAATTTTGATCATGTGCGGCCGCAGCCGCGCCGAGCGGATCAGCAGGAGGAACAGGACCGGCCACACCAGATAGAACTGCTCCTCCAGCGACAGCGACCAGACATGGGCGAGCCAGCGCCCGCCGGCGGCCGGGTGCAGGACCTTGTACCAGTTGTTGACGTTGAAAAAGGCCGACAGCGCACTGCCGATGTAGTCGTCGCGGAAGGCGATGTCATTCCATTTGAACGCCACCGTGACGGCCAGTCCGACCACCAGATAAACCCACATCGCCGGCATGAGGCGGAAGGCGCGGCGCACCAGGAATCGGCCGATCGAGACCGTCCCGGTCCGGCTGTGCTCGGCGAGCAGCAGCGCGGTGATCAGGAAACCGCTGAGGACAAAAAAGACGTCGACGGCGACGTTGCTCGCATGGATCGCACCCATATGGCCGGCGAGGATGACGTAGATGCACAGCACCCGAATCCCGTCCAGCGCGGGACTGTAGGCGAACCTCGCCGCCGCGTCCGAGACTGACGGGGAGCCCGCGGGGGCAGCGGGCACCGGCTCGGCGGCACGCGGCTCGGGGACATCCGGGAGGCGGCCGCGCGGCGGTCGGCCGCCTTCCCGTCCGGGCATGGAGTCCGCGCCCGGATCATCCGGCCAGGAACCCCCGGCCGGGAGGTCCTCATGACTGCCCCGGCCCGGCCGCTCGCGACCTGGCCGCGCATAGTCGGACCGGGTGTGGTCGGACGTCGCGAAATCTGACCGCGCGTAGCCGTACTGACCTTCCGGCGGGCCGGGATTTCCTCGCGGGTCCCGATCCGATGCGTGCCGCACGATGACCGTGGCCTCCTCTACCGACGCGCCGGCCATCGGCGCCCAGTCGGGGGTGACCGGCCTGGTCCGACTGGCCCCGCCCCGGCCATGCACCAGTTCCGCGGCCTACGGCCGGTAGGCGACGCGAGCCCCATCGCGCTACGCCGGCAAACTACGACACCACCCTGCGAACGCGGCAAGACTAACTGATCGGTAAATCGCCCCTCAGTGCGGCACTCGGGCTTTGGTCGACACCCCGCAAATGCCTACGCACAGTACAAGGATGCTCACATAGAATGTGACGCGCCGCGACGATCCGTCGTCAACCGGCACGGATTCGGTGGAGCGTGATCAATCGCCCACCGGGCGGCGGGTGACGATCGGAACCACCTCAGCCCGGGGGTACCCGGGCGATCACCAGCAGGGTCCGAAAGGGCTCGACCACGACGCCGTCGGGAAAAGCCCGCAGCACGGTGCGCCGTTCGGCGTCGAGAAAGTCATCCAGGCGATCACCGATTGCCGCGACATACGACTTCGAACGCTGCCAGGTCAGGTAGTCGTCAATTCCGATGCGCCGCTGCCAACGCCCGGTGAGGGTCACGACCTCGCTGAAGTGCCCGGTCCAGCGCAGCTCGTCCGCGAACGGCCGGCTGCGGTACTCCCGCCGGTAGCCCGGGCTCATCAGTTCCAGCCGCTCCTGCTGGCGTTGCCACCAGCGAAGGTCCGCGGCGTCGACGTCGTTCCACCAGACGGCCAGCGCGCCGCCGGGGCGCAGCACCCGGGCGGCCTCGGCGGCGGCGATCAGCACGTCCACCCAGTGCCAGGACTGCGCATAGCAGACCAGGTCGGCCACCCCGGAACGAAAGGGAAGCGCCTCGCCGTCCGCGCGGAGGACGGGCAGGCCCGGGGTGCGCTCGCGCAGCTTGGCCAGCATGCCCGGCCCTGGCTCCACCGGGACGACCCGGGCGCCCCGGTCGAGCAGCAGCCGGGTGGCGATGCCGGTCCCCGCCCCGACCTCGAGGACGTCCGCGCCCGCCAGGGACCGGCCGGCAATCCGTTCGATGTCGGTGAAGACCTGGTCCGGATAGCTCGGCCGGGCGGCCGCATAGGCAGCCGCCAACGGGTCGAACAGCGAACCGGTAGGGGTGCGACCTAGGGACACGAGACCATGGTGACGACCCGCGGCGCGGGTGTCAGCCGTACGTGCGCCCGAGTCCCGCCACCGTGGGGGCGGCGAAGTGCAGCCGGGTGAAGGCCAGGGCCTCGGCGAGGTCGGCCTCCCGCTGCGCGCGGTTCTCCGCCCGCCGGGTGTTGATCTCCACGACGATCGTGCCGTCGAAGCCGCCGGCGGCGAGCAGTTCGAGCAGGTCCGCGCAGGGCTGCGTGCCCCGGCCGGGCACCAGGTGCTCGTCCTTGGCCGAGCCGAGCCCGTCGGCCATGTGCACGTGGACCAGCCGCTCGCCGAGGCTCTCGGCCATCGCCACCGGATCGGACCGGGACACGCTGGTGTGCGAGAGGTCGAGGGTGACGTGGGCGTAGTCGTCGTCGATGGGCGACCAGTCCGGCGCATAGGCGGACACCTCCCGCCCACGCGCCCGCAGCGGGAACATGTTCTCCACCGCGAACCGGATGTCGGTCTCGCCGGCCATCCGCTCGATGCCGGTGATGAACTCGCGCGCGTAGTCCCGCTGCCAGCGGAACGGGGGGTGCACGACGACGGTCTGGGCGCCGAGGGTCTCGGCGACCGAGCGGGCGCGCACCAGCTTGGCCCACGGGTCGGTGCCCCAGACCCGCTGGGTGAGCAGCAGGCAGGGCGCGTGGATCGCCACGATCGGGATGCCGTGGTAGTCGACGAGGCGGCGCAGGGCCTCCGGATCCTGACTGACCGGATCCGTCCAGACCATGATCTCGACGCCGTCGTAGCCCAGCCGGGCGGCCATCTCGAAGGCGGACGCGGTGGACTCGGGATAAGTGGACGCGGTGGACAGCGCGACCCGCGCCGCTGGCGCGCCGCCGGCCGCGCGACCGCGGGG
>NZ_JALKFU020000244.1 GCF_023242965.2 Frankia sp. AgKG'84/4 | reverse complement strand
ACGGACGGGTGATGGCCTGCGGCGTGTACAGCCACGGGCGGCGCGTGACGATGGACGTCGACCACTGCGACGCGCTGCGCCTCGCCCGGTCCGAGCGGGCCGCCTTCGCCTGGCTCGGCCTGTTCGAGCCAACCTACGAGCAGCTCGCCGCGGTCGCCGACGAGTACGGCCTGGACAAGCTCGCGGTGGAGGACGCCGTGACCGGCGGCCAGCGGCCCAAGCTGGAGCAGTACGAGAACCACCTGTTCATGGTGTTGAAGACCGCTACCTACGTCGCACACCAGGAGCTCTCGGCCACGTCCGAGGTGATCACCACCGGCGAGATCATGATTTTCCTCGGCGAGGACTTCGTCGTGACCGTGCGCCATGGCAACCACGGCGAGATGACGAGGCTGCGCGGCCAGCTGGAGGCCGCCCCCGAGATGTTGCGGCACGGCCCGACCGCGGTGCTGCACGCGATCTGCGACCGCGTCGTCGACGACTACGTGGACACCGTCGAGAAGATCCAGGCGGACGTCGACCAGATCGAGGCCGGGGTGTTCCGACGCGAGCGCAACCCGGCCACCGAGACCACCTACCAGATGAAGCGGGAGCTGCTCGAGCTCAAGCACGCCGTCCAGCCGCTCGCCGGACCGCTGCGCACGCTCATCTCGGACAGCCCCCGCCTGGTCGAGCCGGCGATGCGGCGCTACTTCCGCGACGTCGCGGACCATCTGGAACAGGTCAGCGAGCGGATCGGGCACTTCGACGAACTGCTCTCGTCCGTGTTGCAGGCCACTCTCACCCAGCTGGCCATCACGCAGAACGAGGACATGCGCCGGATCAGCGCCTGGGTGGCGATTGCGGCCGTGCCCACCGCTCTCGCCGGAATCTACGGAATGAACTTCGACCACATGCCAGAGCTGCGTCAGACCTGGGGATATCCCGCGGTTCTCACGGTGATGGTCACTGCCTGCGGGTGCCTGTACCGGGCGTTCAAACGCAACGGCTGGCTGTAGGCCGGGTTCCGTGCCCGCCAGCGGCCGCCGAGACCCCGCCGCCGCGACACAACCCCTGTGACACAGGGTGACGATCGGTGGGTCGGCGCCACCGGATCGTCGCCCCCGACCGGGTATCGCGGCCACCCTTCCGGCGGGCCTGGCCGGTCTGGCCGGGGGGTGGACGGCACCGTTCGCCGTACCGGATCCGGCACCGTGTGTTCCTCGGCACCCCGCACCCGGCGGCCTGATCACGCAAACGAACGGGGCGGGCGATGAACTCGGAGAATGCACCACCGACAGCGGGTCCATAGCTCTTTCTTGCTATTACTTGACAGTCCCGACGAATCCGTACGATGGGTTACACCCGGACGCCCCTGTCGGTTACCGTAACTAACCGTGTCGGAGCAACCGGGTCGCGTACCCGTCGCTCGGTGCGGTCATCCCCGATCCCCCCACCCGCCAGGGGAGTACATGCCCTCGTCTGACCCCAAGCGGCGCGAGACCGCCACGCTGCCCGACCGGGACGACCTGATGGTCGAACTGGCTGGCCGGCTCGAGGTCCTCGACGGGCTGCTCAGCCGGCTGGAGGACGCCGAACGCCAGGCCGCCGACGCCAGCGAGCACATCCTGCGCACGCGGCGCTGGCAGGAGGACACCGTGCGCACCATCCAGGAGGAGCGGGCCCGGATGCGCCAGCGCCAGCGCGCCCTCGACGAACTTGCCGACCACGCGCGCGCCGCCCTCGCCGCTCTCGCCCACCAGCGGTCGCTGCCGCCGGAGGTGCACGAGCTCGCCGTCGAGCTCCAGGTGCTCGACGCCGCGGGCTTCCTGACCCGCCGTGGCCGGGGCCGCTGAGCCGCCGGTTCCGCCGCCGTTCTCGGACACCTTCCGCAACCAGCCGCGCCAGGTCCCCCGCGACCACCCGGGGGACCACCTCCGTACTAATCGGTCCCGGGCTACCCGCCACTCACCCTTCGGACGACGGAAATCCCAGCACAGGAAGGGTATTTCAGAACGGGACGCCGGCCGCGCCGGCCGCACGACCCCCAGGGGACAGCCCCGACGCGGGTGGCACTTCGGTGCGCACTGCCTGTAGTTGGGAAGGACTAGTGTTTACCCGCCCTATCCGAGTGGACTAGTCTCACTGCCGACGTCACGAAACAACACCGGGCCGAACGCCGAATCCTGCCCCCGGCCCAGGTGTCCCCTCCGAGTCGTCACTTGGGGCAGGAGCGGGGGACCCACCTCCACCGGCCGGCACCGATCCGCGGTGCTGGTCTCGGGGTGAAGTCCGATGCGTGAAGGCCACGCCTCGGACCGGGCAGCCCAGCCCGAACCCGACAGCTCACTTCGCAGGCGTACGGGAAGGAATACTTGTTGTCCGCGCAAAGCCTGGAGCTCGACGAAGATTCGCGAGTTGCCGGTCGCGGCCGTCACCGCGCCCCGTCACCTCAGTCGGCCGCCCGTAGTCGGGCCCGTGCACGCGCCTTCGCCGCGATGACCACCGGGACCGTCGCCGTCGCCGGTGTCGGCCTCGCTGGCTGTGCCACCGACACCCACGCCGACACGGTGCGGGACGAGTCGGCGAACACCGCCCCGGTCGCTCTCGCCACCCAGATCGGCTCCCGCGCCGCCCTCGGCGGCAGCATCGCCGCAGCAGCCGTCAGCTCGCACGGCGTCGGCGGAGCTCTCGGGACGTCCATCGGGCTCGAGGCACCGCCGCTGGCCGGCAAGGCCCAGGTCGGTCTGCGGGTCACCAACCCGGATCTGCACGTCGCCGCGAACCAGCCGGTCGAGGTCGGCTTCTCGCTGTTCAACGAGGCCACCCACGAGCCGCTGGCGGACCAGCTCGTCAAGGTGCAGGTGAAGCTCCCCACCGGGTGGGCCACCTTCAAGCACCTGCAGACGAACGCCCAGGGCTACGCCTCCTACACCGCGCGGGTCCTCACCACCACGAACGTCACCGCGATCTTCGACGGGACGGACGCGCTCCAGTCGGTCCACTCGGCCAACGACGCCACCCTCACCGTGCAGAACCCGAGCGCTGCTCAGGTCGCCGGGGCGGTGGCCGCGGGAGTCGGCGCGATCGCCACCCCGTCGGTGAACGTCAACGTGCCCCTGCCGGCCAGCGGCATCGGCGGCAAGGCCGTCTACCTGGCCTCCCTGCAGGCCGGCAAGCCGTACGTCTACGGCGCCGACGGCCCGAGCTCGTTCGACTGCTCCGGACTCGTTCAGTACGTCTACAAGCAGCTCGGCAAGACGCTGCCGCGGACGACGGACGCGCAGTTCGCCGCCACCACCCGGGTCTCGATGTACAACAAGCAGCCCGGTGACCTGATCTTCCTCGGCACGCCCGGCAACATCTACCACGTCGGCATCTACGCCGGCGACGGCAAGATGTGGGTCGCGCCGCACACCGGCAGCGTCGTGAAGCTGCAGTCCATCTACACGACCTCGTACTACGTCGGTCGGGTCTAGAACCCTTCCCGCACGCCACATGAGCGTGCCAGGGCGCCACGATGCCGCTCTGGGCGTAGGTTCGCTGACCGCTCCTGGTCGGCCGCCCGCGCCCAGCAGGGCTTGGGCAGCTCCGTTCGCGGCCACCCCCCCTTCGGTCGCGAACGGAGCCCGCCCCGCCGTCGTCGGCATCCGCTCTGGCCGCCGGCCCGACCGACTGTCCCTCGGTCGCGCGCTCCCGTCTTCGTCGACTGCTGTCCTTCCGACCGGACGGACGTCAGATCTCCCCCCCATCTGACGTCCGTCCGGCCGGAAGGCCCCCGAACGCCCGCCGGCCTTCCCTCGGATTCCCCCCCCATCCGCAGCGGAAGGCCGGCGGGTCACCTCGGGACCTTCGGCCGAAGGTCCGCCGATGCCGCTACCCCCTCCCGGCGGCATCGGCGGACCACCACCTCCGGACGTCAGACGCCGCTCGCGTCAGGCAGCCCGGTGGTTCTTCGAGGACGCCTCCCAGAGGGCCTCGCTGACCTTCTTCTTCCACTCGATGTCGGCCGCACGGACCTTGGGCACCCGGTCGCCACACGGCGACTGCGGCTCCTGGGCGAACTGACCCACGACGCCCACGGCGGCGAACACCGGCTTGCCGGTGGCGCAGACCGTGGTCAGCGCGAGGCGCGCGCCCTCGCCGACGCCCCAGACGTACACCCGGTTCGGATCGATCTTGCTCTTCTTGGCCGAGACGTAGGCGACGACATCGCGCAGGTACTGGGCGTCGGCGCCGTCCGGGCTGTCGATGCGCCAGGTGCCACCGACCGCCTCCGGGTAGGCGACCGCGAAGTCGCGGCTGTTCGCCACCGACCCGGCGCCGCTGTCATGGTCGAGCGTCTTCGCGTCCAGGTTGTCGTCGTGCAGGATCAGGACGAGCGGGATCGGCTTCTTGGGATGAGCGGGAGCGTGCACGAGCAGCTCCCGTCCGGCCGAGCCGTAGTCCTTCGGCATCTCGACACGCTTGGTCTTCGCACCGCCACCGCGGTTGACGAAGACGAACAGCACGACGATGACGGCCAGGACTATGTACGCGGTCCGCTTGTTCTTGCCCCACCAGCCGGCGAGAGGATTCGACGCCACGATCACACCGAACCACACCGCCCGCGCGGAAACGCCGCAAACGCCTGATCGAGCGACGCCAGGGCCGCGCCCCTCAGGTCACGAAACAGCCAGGACCCGGCCCCGGATCAGGAAGCGGCCAGCGCCCGGCGCCGGGCCTCGCGCAGCGCCGTCGTCTCCGGCGGCCCGTCGAGGGGCGGCAACGAGCCGTGCACCCAGCCGAGCAACATGTCGGCCAGCGCCGGGTTCTGGGCCAGCACGGGGCCGTGCAGGTAGGTGCCGACGACGCGACCGTCGATGATCCCGTCCGTGCCGGCGTCACCGTCGCCGATGCCGCGCCGCACGGTGCCCAGCGGGAAGCCGCCCGCGCCGGGCAGCCGCCGGGTGCGCCCGGCATGGTTCTCGTACCCGTACAGGGTAGGCAAAGCGAGCCGGGGATCGGGCTCGACGACGATGTCGCCGACGGCCCGCGCCGGCGGCGGCGTCTGCGGCGGCGCGAACGACCGGCGGGTCTCGATGTCGACGAGGTGCAGACCCGGGTGGATCTCCCCGCCGGACGGGAACGACTCGCCGATCACCTGGTAGCCGGCGCACACCGCGAGCACGGCGGCCCCGCCGCTGACCGCACGGGCGATCGCGCGGTTCTGCCGGATGCCGTCGGCGGCAAGCACCTGCGGCGCGTCCTCACCGCCGCCGAGCAGGTAGATGTCGCAGCCGTCGGGCACCGGCGCGCCGGCGGGCACGTTGACGATCTCGCCGCGCAGGCCGCGCCAGCGCAGCCGCCGGGCGAGCACGATCGCGTTCCCGCCGTCGCCGTAGGTGCCGAGCAGCTCCGGGTAGATCAGCGCGATCCTGGTCGTGGACGGCCCGCGGCTCATCGGGAGCTCCGGACCAGCAGGTCACGGAAGGCCGTGTAGTTGGCGACCACGTCGACTACCTTCTCGTTGGCCGCCAGCGCCGCGTCCTCGGCGCTGGCGTGCACGCTGTGCGGCACCTCGGCGTAGGCGAGCCGGACGCTCATGTCCTCCTTCCGCTCCCCGGTGACCAGCACCTGCCGGCCGCCGAGGCGTTCGAAGGGCACGTCCCAGATCCACGACGGGTCGCGGCCGTCGGCGGTCTGGGAGTTGAAGTCGATGACGACCGGCCGCGGCGGCGCGTCGCCGAGCAGCTCCATCATCTCGACCCAGCCGGCGGGGTTCTTCGCCAGCAGCAGCCGGCCGCGGCGGCCCCGCTCGCCGAGGACGACCTCCTGATAGCGGCCTTGGACGTCACCGAGGCCGGTCATCGCCGCGAGCGCCGCCTCGACGTCGACGCCGAACTCACGAGCCGCGGCGGCGGCCATCGCCGCGTTGCCGAGGTTCACCCGGCCGGGCAGGTCGAGGCGGGCGGTGATGGTCCGGCCGTACCAGAGCAGCTCACTCGGGCCGGTGACGGCGACGATCGGCTCCGGGCGGGCCAGCCCGCACTCGGACCACCAGCCGTTGTCGTTGCGGTGCAGCAGGCGGGCGCACTGCGGACAGACCATCGCGTCCGCGGTCCAGTTCTGGCCGGCGGAGACCCACACCTGCCGGCTCCAACCGGCGGCCGCCCAGGCCACGAGCGGGTCGTCGACGTTCGCGACGACCGTGGTGCCGGGCAGTTCCCCGCCGAGTTCACGCCACATCGCGGCGATGCGCCGGGTCTCGTTCGACCGGTCGAGCTGGTCACGGCTGATGTTGAGCAGCACCACCACCCGCGGGAGGACCTCCCGGGCGACCGGCGGCAGCCAGATCTCGTCGACCTCCAGGGCCGCCACCGCGTCGAAGGGCGGCTTGGAGAGCGCCGCGAGCACCCCGGGCGCCATGTTCGCCCCGCCGCTGTTCGACGCGACCGGCCCGAGGGTGCCCAGCGCCCGGGCGAGTAGCCGGGTCGTGGTCGTCTTGCCGTTGGTGGCGGACACGCAGGCGCTACGGCGCTGGGCGGCGACCTCGGCCAGCATGCCCGGGGCGACCCGCAGCGCGAGCTTGCCGCCGATCATCTCCCCGGAACCGCGGCCAAGGCGCCGCGACGCCTCCGCCGCGAGGCGTTCGACGGCAAGCGCGGCCTGGGTCCGGGCGGTGAACCTGCGCGGGAGTGATGTCGTCATCGCGCTTTCTACAGTGCCACGAGGGCTGTGGACGGCGAAGGCCACCCCCGGTTCCGTTCACATACCTCACCTCCGTCCCCGGACAGCGCCTCGCCCAGGGCGATTGCGCCGGGGTCGCGCCGACGCCGGCACCGCACATCAGCTGCGGCCATCACCAAAGGTGAAATGACGTGACGGTGAGTTCCGGGGGAGCAGATGGGGGGTTACCCGGCTGGGCCGACATCGAGTGTCAACCGGACCACCCGGTGGGAATCGACCCCCCGACGCGGTAGAACTCACCCGACGGGGTGAACCGGAATACCCAAGTCCGGCCGCCGGGGCGAGAATCACAGCTGGGGACGGCGGGGCACTCGGGCCGGGAGCCCCGGCGCCGGCCGCGGCCGGCGGAGCACCACGCGGTCGCAGAAGGGACGTGAGGGCACACCGTGACCACGAAGGCAATCGCGATCGTCCGCGAGCAGGGCAGCTGGACAGCGCATGACCTGGAGCCGGCGGAGGCCCAGGACCTGGACTCCTTCGCCGACCAGATGCGCGACGTCGGCGACGAGACCATCGTCGCGTTCCTCGAGGAGGACGACGAGTACCTCGCGATCGTCCGCGTCGGCGCCGATGATCCGGATCCGCGGGTCTTCCTCTCCGACCGCCGGGTCCTGCTGACCTCCGACCTAGCCGAGCGCCTGTTCTCCGACGCGCTGCCGTCGATGGCCGGATTCAGCTCCGACGACGAGGAGGATGACGCCGCGGTGCTCACCCACGCCGCCCCCGTCGGCGACCTGGACCTGCTGGTCGACCTCGGCACGTCCGCGGAGTCGCTGCTCGAGCTGATCGGCGAGCGCGGCATGCTGCCCGGGGACGTCATCAGCGCCCTGAGCGAGCGCGCCGGAGCCGGGGAGATCCTCGACGACGTCCGTGGTTGACCCCCTCCCGGGGCGCGCCACGACACCGCCCGGCCAGGTGGCCGGG